>JBJKPV010000304.1:0-15076 GCA_046706015.1 Allostellaceae bacterium
ACCTTGCGGCGCGTCGCGCCGCCGATGCCGAACCCGCTTTTCGGCCTGCTGAAGGACGGGAAGGCGGGCTAGGCGCGTCGCCTCTGTCGATGCCGCTCGCCGCCGCGCCATCATCGGCGCGCCTGCACCGTGACCAGGACGAAGCTTGACGCCAATGGGAGGATGACTGCCGCTTCAAGACATCAAGAGCCCGCCCCGCTCCGTTCGGCTCTATCACTTCTGGAGCTCGGTGTGCTCGGTGCGCTGCCGCATGGCGCTGGAAGAAAAGCGCGTCGCGTGGGAGAGCAAATACATCGATCTCTTCAAGTTCGACCAGCTCACGCCCGAGTATCTGGCGATCAATCCCGACGGGGTGGTGCCGACCCTGGTCGTCGACGGCGAGCCGATCCGCGAATCCGTCTTCATCAACGAATACATCGCCGCGGCCTTTCCCGGCGTCAGCCTCGTGCCGCCCGAGCCGCTTGCGGCCGCGCGCATGCGCGGCTTCGTGCGCCAATGCGAGGAGGCGCTGAGCCCGATCGCGCTTCTGACCTATGTCAAATACATCCTGCCGAAGCTGCGCAACCGGTGGAGCGACGAGGAACTGCGCGCGCAGGCGGCCAAGCGCCCGACGAAATTCCTGCGCGATCTGCACAGCCGCGGGATTCGCGGCGAGATATCCGGCGCCGAGCTCGAGCAGGCCGCGCGCGAGATCGAAACGCTGCTCGACGATCTCGAGCGCGTGCTCGAGCCGGGTCCGTGGATCGTCGGCGAATTCTCGCTCGCGGATATCGCGATCGCGCCCTACATGTTCCGCCTCAGCGCGCTGGGCCAGGATCAATTCTGGTCGGCCGCAAGGCGGCCGCGCATTCACGACTGGTATCGCCGCCTCAGCGCGCGCCCCGCCTTTCAGGCCGCGGTCTCATGGCCCGACGAGAATGGCGGCGGCTATCAGGAAGTGGGGCTCAGCCCGGCGACGCCCGCGCGCTGAACGCGCGGCCGTGGCGCGCGCCGGTGCCGCTCAGGTGGCGGGCGCCTCGCCCGAAGCGAGCTGCGCTTCGAGCGCCGCCGCCCGCTCCTGAAGCTTCGACATCGCGATTTGGAAGGCGAGCTTGATATCGGGGTGATGCGAAGCCTGGGCCGCGGCGCTCAGCCGCGTGACTTGATGGCGAAGCTTTTGCAGCTCGGGGATGATATCCGGCATGGGGTCGCACCTTCACCGCGTTGGTGAGAGCAGATTGATCTGCTTATGGTTAACGGCCGGTTAAGGGCGTCTAGCGGGCTCCCTGCGGAAGCGGCGTCGGCTCCGAAACGAGGATGCGGACGCACAGCGCCGGCGTCACCGGCTTGCCGTCGTGCTGCGCCGAGATGATGGCGTTGAGGAAACTGTCGGGCATCGCCACGGCGAGCAGTCCGCCAAGCTCGTTGCCGTCGCTCGTCGCCTGCCGGCGCATCTTCTCGCGCAGGATGCCGCAGGGCTCGACGGTTCCATAGGCGAAATAGAGAACGCCGGCGCCGACGATGAGGAGAACGATAAGGAGCGCGATCCACCGTCTCATCGGCGAGAGGCCTTGGCATCGTGCGAAAGATTGAGAACCGAAGCCCTCATTTGACGATCGAGCATCTTCCCACCGTGATCTTCATCGAGTCCTTGTGCTTCGCCTTGGCGTCCAAGCCTGCGCTCTGCCATTGGGCGGCGTGAAACCTGCCGCTGGGAGCGAAGGCGATTGCGTTGCAGGCGACGGAATCGAGCGCGAGCGCGCCGCCGGTCTTGCGCCAATGCTCGGTGCACATCTGCGATCCGACGGGCGAGGGCGGCGCGTTGAAATCACGCAGATTGTAGCAAGCCTTGTCGATGATCCCATCCTTGGTCTCGATGCGGTCGCGGTCCTGGGAACCCAAAGAACAGATCAGGGATTCCGCCGTGGGCTTCGCCGCCGGCGTCACGCGTTCGACGATGTACTTTCCGGGCTTGAAGCGCGTGAACCGCCAAGCGTCGTGCTTCCACGAGAAGCCGGTGGATTTCTCGCCGACGCACAGCACGATCGCGGGGGCATTGCTCGGCGGCGCTTGCGCGGCCGCCGCGGTCGCGCAGAACACCGCCGCCGCCACCGCACCCGCAAGCCCTTTACGCATGTCGCTCCTCTGGCGTGCTCGACGACCGGGACATCTTCCAGCCCGACCTTCCCCGCATCTCTACCGCGCGCTCCGGCCCTTCAGCGCACGATACTCGATCCAGACCAGCCAAATCACGATCAGGTCGAAGAGGCTCAGAACGACAAGCCCGGGCGCGTGCGTGAGGGTGAAGCGGTAGAGCTGATAGACGATGAACCCGCCGAACACGATCACGGCAACCGGGTAGGCCCACAGCCTGTCCTTCAACAGCGCGACGACCAGACCGATCTTGATGACGCCGTGGCTGAAGAGATAGAGCGCCATGAAGCGCTCGGCGCCGACCGAGAAGTTCTGTGCCGCGTGCAACAGATAGTTCGCCACGAGATCGTGCGGATCTTCGGCCAGCTCGTCCTGGGTCAGGAACGCGACCACGCTTAGGATCCAGCTCGGGCTGACGGCCAAGAGGGCCACGCCGCCGAGGATCTCGAAGGCCCCATCGAGTCCTTTGAGCAGCACGCTCGCACGAAACAGCAGCTCTCGGAGCGCCGCGCCCTTGATGCTCGTCATGCCGGGTATTTAAGCCACCGCAAAACCGCAACCCGCTCGACAAGCGCCGGGCCGTCGTTCGTCACGCGCCCCACGCGCTTGCCCGCCGGCGCGGAGGCCGGGCATCACGCTCCTCGATATCGATGGCCCCGCTCACGCCGGATGGAAGATGTCCTCGGCGAAGCGGACATTGTGCGCGTCCATCATGCGCTTGGACGGCCCGGTGTTGATGCCCCAATGGTCGTTGCGCCCGGGCTCCCAGGTCCAATCCTCGGGATTGCCGACCTTGTAGCGCTCATCCACCTGCTCGACCTCGGCGGTGTATTCGATCACCATCTCTTCGGGTCCGACGAAATAGGCGAAGACGTTGTTGCCCGGCCCGTGGCGGCCGACGCCCCATTCGATCGGATGGCCGTTCTCCTTCAAGCGCCCGCCGCCGCGCATCACCGCGTCGATCGACGGCATCTCGAAGGCGACGTGATGCAAGGTCGCGGCCGAGCCCTTGACGATCGCGACCGAATGATGATCGGCGCTGGCGTTGATGAAGGTCATCGCCTTGGTGCGGTCGATGATGCGCACGCCCAGGGCCTCGCACCAGAAGCCGACCGCGTTCTCCTGCTCGCCGGAATTCAAAACGCAATGGGAGAGCTTCCTCGGCCGGTCGACATTGTCCTTCTCCGGCGAATGCGCCGCCATGTCGGAAATGACGCGCACGGTGCGGCCTTCCGGGTCCTGGAAGGCGAAGCCATAGCCGCCGCCGGGCTCGTCGAGATGGCCGGGCTTTTCGACCTTGCGCAGATTGGTCTTGCGCACGCGGTCATGGATCGCGTTGACCGCCTCTTCGTCGGGCGCCGACAAATTGATGCGCAGGAGCTGGCCCTCATTGCGCTGATGGATGCCCAAGATGTGATGCTCGTAGCCGGTGCCGCGCAGATAGACCGAGCCCTTGCTCGATGCGACCGGCTTCAGATGCCAGACCTCGGTATAAAAGCGCTCGGCCGCCTTCAGATCGGTGACGCCGAAATCGACGCTTCGGATGCCGTCTACGCGATGTGCCATCATCTCCTCCTCAATACGGTTCGCCTATCATACTGTCTCCGACCGTCATTGCGAGGAGCGCGCCGCGCGACGAAGCAATCCAGAAGTCATCATTGTCGCCGTGGATTGCTTCGCTCCGCTCGCAATGACATGAAGCCTAAGCCTGCCGCGCCGCTTGCAGGGCGCGCCAGACGCGCTCGCCCGTCGCCGGCATGTCGATATGTTTGACACCCAAAGGCGCCAGCGCGTCGAGGATCGCCAAGGTCAGCGCCGGCAGCGCGCCGACCGTGCCCGCCTCGCCCGCGCCCTTGGCGCCCAGCGGGTTGAGCTTCGTCGGCACCGGCAGGCTTTCGATCTCGATCGCGCAGAATTCGTCGGCGCGCGGCATCGCGTAATCCATGAACGATGCCGACAGCAGCTGGCCGGAACGCGGATCGTATGCGACGCGCTCCATCAGCACCTGGCCCAAGCCTTGCGCCACGCCGCCATGGATCTGGCCTTTGAGGAGCTTGGGGTTGATGACCGTGCCGACATCGTCGACCACGGCATAGCGATCGACCGCGACGGCGCCAGTCTCGGGATCGATCTCGACCTCGCAGACATGACAGCCATTGGGAAACGTGTCCTGCGGCGGCGAGAAGGTGCCGGTCTCGTAAAGCCCGGGCTCCATGCCCTTGGGGATGCGGTTGGGCAGGAAGGCCGCGCGCGCGACCTCCTTCAAGCCGAGCCCGCGATCCGTGCCGGCGATCGAGAAGCGCCCGTCGTTGAATTGCACATCCGCCTCGCTCGCCTCGAGCATATGGGCGGCGATCTTCTTCGCCTTGGCGATGATCTTGTCGGCGGCGATCGTGACCGCGGTACCGCCGATCACGGTCGAGCGCGAGCCATTGGTGCCGGTACCGAAGGCGACGACATCGGTGTCGCCGTCGACGAAGCGAATATCTTCGGGCGCGAGGCCGAGCTTTTCGATCGCGATCTGCTTGAAGGTGGTCTCGTGGCCCTGGCCTTGATGGATCGTGCCCATGAGCAAGGTCGCCTGGCCGGCCGTGTTGAAGCGCAGCTCGGCGAATTCCGGTCCCGGGCTCGCCGCGCGCTCGATCGAATTGGCGATGCCGAGGCCGCGGAGCTTGCCGCGCTTTTCGGACGCCGCACGCCGCGCGGCGAACCCCGCCACATCGCCCAGCGCCAAGCCCTTTTCCATGATGCGCGGGAAATCGCCGCAATCGTAAGTAAGGCCGAGCACGGTCTTGTAGGGGAGCTTCGCCACCGGGATGAGGTTCTTGCGCCGCAGCTCGATGCGATCCATGCCCAATTGCCGCGCCGCGTCCTCGACCAGGCGCTCGATGATGTAGATCGCCTCGGGCCTGCCGGCGCCGCGATAAGGCGCGGTCGCCGAGCAATTCGAGAACACCACCGTCAGATGCGCGTGGCCCGCCGGAATGTCGTAGACGCCGACCAGCGCGCCGAGGCTGCCGAAGGTCGCGAGCATGTTGCGGTCCGACGAGAGATAGGCGCCGATATTGCTGATCGTCCTGACCTTGATGCCGAGGAACTTGCCGTCCTTGTCGAGCGCGAGCTCGGCATCGGCGACCACGTCGCGGCCATGCTCGTCGGCGAGCAATACTTCGCTGCGCTCGCAGCTCCATTTGACCGGCCGGCCGAGCTTCTTCGCCGCCCAGAGCACGAGGCGGTGCTCGACATATTGCCAGCCCTTGGTGCCGAAACCGCCGCCCACATCGCCGGTGACGACGCGGATCTTCGTCTCGGGGATCTTGAAGATCGAGCCCGCGAGCATGTCGCGCACGCGATGGGCGTATTGCACATCGGCATAAAGGGTGAAACGGTCGTCGTTCGGATCGTAGACGCCGAGCGCGCCGCGCGGCTCCATGAATTGCGCGTGGACGCGGCTGATGACATAGTGAGCTTTGACGATATGCGCGGCCTTGGCGAAGGCCTCGTCGGCGGCCGCCTTGTTGCCGGTCTCCCACACATGCGAGACATTGTCGGGGTTCTCTTCCCAAACGCGCGGGCTTCCCGGCCGCGCCGCCTCTTCGCTGTCGGTGACCGAGGGCAGCGGCTCGTAATCGATGTCAATGAGCTCGGCCGCGTCCTTGGCCTCGGCAAGCGTGTCGGCAACGATGAGCGCCACCGGATCACCGACATAGCGCACCCGCCCGCGCGCCAGGCCCGGATGGGGGCGCGAGAAGAGCGGCGAGCCGTCGGGGCGCTTGCGCGGCAGGCGCACCTGCGTGGTGCCGAGCTTGTCCGCCGCGATATCGGCCTCGGTGAAGATGCCGAGCACGCCGGGCGCGGCCTTGGCGGCCGCGGTGTCGATCCGCGCGATCTTCGCATGCGCATGCGGCGAGCGCAGGACAAAGGCATAGGCCTGACGCGGCAGCGACACGTCATTCACATAGCGGCCCGCGCCGCGCAACAACCGCGGATCCTCGAACCGGCTGACCGACTGCCCGATGCCGTACTCGCCCATTTGCCGCCCTTTTTTGGCCCCTCGCCCACCTATTAGAGACGGGCCAGGCGCCAAGCTCAAGGGGCGTTATCCGGCCTTTTCCTCATAAGGATTACGGCCTTTCCGCAGCATCATGCGGATCGGCACGCCCGGCAGATCGAAGCTCTCGCGCAGCAGGTTGACGAGATAGCGGCGATAGCTGTCGGGCAACTCGCCGGGCTTCGAGGCAAAGAGCGCGAAAGTCGGCGGGCGGATATTGGCTTGCGTCATGTATCGAAGCCGCAAGCGGCGGCCGGCCGCGAGCGGCGGCGGGTTGCGCGCCTGCGCCTCGGCGAGCCAGCGATTGAGTTGCGGCGTCGGCACGCGGCGGTTCCACGCCTCGTAGGCCGCGAACACCGCCGGCATCAGCTTGTCGACGCCCGCGCCGGTGCGCGCCGAGAACGTGACGGGCGCGAGACCCGCGAGCTGCGGCAGGCCGCGCTCGAGCTTCTCGGCGAGCTCTTTCAACTTCGCGGGCTTGTCCTCGATGAGATCCCATTTGTTGACGGCGAGCACCAGGCCGCGCCCCTCCTCCGCAACCTCGCGCGCGATCGTCAGATCCTGTTTTTCCAAAAGACGCGTCGCGTCGACGACGAGCACGCAGATCTCGGCGAAGCGAATGGTGGCGAGCGCGTCGTTGACCGCGAGCTGCTCGAGCTTTTCCGAGATCCTTGGCCGCCGCCGCAGCCCGGCCGTGTCGACGAGGCGGATGGCGCGGCCCCGCCAATTCCAAGCGCTCGCGATTGCGTCGCGCGTGGTGCCGGCCTCGGCGCTGGTCAGCATGCGCTCGTCACCGAGCAGCCGATTGACCAAGGTCGATTTGCCGACATTGGGCCGGCCGATGATCGCGAGCTGGAGCGGCTTCTCGGAATCTTCCGCCGCTTGCGTCTCCTCGGGCTCGGGCGGCCGCTCTTGATCGAGCAGCGGCGCGAGCACGGCGTAGAGCTCGGCCAGGCCTTCGCCATGCTCGGCCGAGATCGCGACCGGCTCGCCGAGGCCGAGGGCAAAGAACTCCTCGAGCGGCGGCGCGCCGCGCTCGGCCTTGTTGGCGACGAGGATCACCGGCTTGCCGCGCCGGCGCAGCAGGCGCGCCAAATCGCGGTCGAGCGGAACCACACCCGCGCGCGCATCGACAAGGAAGAGCACGATATCGGCGTCGGCCAGCGCCTTCTCGGTCTGTGCGCGCATCGCCGCTTCGAGGCTGCCGGGCGCGCCGTCATCGAGCCCGGCCGTGTCGATCACGCCGAAGCGCAGATCGCCCAACGCAGCTTCGGCCTCGCGCCGGTCGCGGGTCACGCCCGGCGTGTCATGCACCAGCGCCAGCCGCCTTCCTGCGAGCCGGTTGAAGAGGGTCGATTTTCCGACATTGGGCCGCCCGGTGATGGCGATGCGCTTCGCCATGTCTCCGTCCTCAACGCATCGCGATGAGATCGGCCTCATCCGTCATGACATAAAGCGTCTTGCCTGCCACCACGGGATCGATGAAGACGCCGTCGGGAAACTCGGCGCGTCCCAGCGCCTCGCCGGTGAAAGGCGAGACCGAGATCGCCTCGCCTTCCGACGAGACGACGATCAGCCGGTCGCCGGCGAGGACCGGCCCGGACCAATAGATCGGGTCTTCCTTCTTAACGGGATCGTCCCATTTCGGCAGGTCGGTGGCCCAGCGCACGCGTCCGTCGGCGCGCGTCAGGCAGAGGAGCTCGTTGTCGGCGCTCAAGACATAGATGAAATCGCCGGCGACCCAAGGCGCGTGCACGCCGCCGAGATCTTGCTCCCAGATGCGATCGCCGGTGCGTAGATCGATCGAGACCATGAGGCCGCTATGGCTGATCGCCAGCACGCGGTCGCGATCGATCACCGGCGCGCCGCGAATGTCGGCGAGCGAGGAGAGCGCGCCGATCGGCTCGGCCGCTGCGAGGCTGTCGCTCCACAAGGGCCGGCCATTCTCGACGCGCAGCGCGTAGATCTCGCCGGAGCTATAGGGCACGACGACGACATCGCCCGCTACCGCCGGCGCTGCACCACCGGCAAGCGCCGCAGGCTCGGGCAAGCCGGTATGCGTCCACAGCTTGCGGCCATCCGCCGCCGCGAGCACATTGAGCTCGTTCTCGACCGTGACGACGAAGACCCGGCCGTCGGCGACGGTCGGCGGCGCGTGGACCGGCGCGGCGAGCTTGACGCGCCAGATCACCTTGCCGGTCGCGGCATCGAGCGCCAGGACCTGGCCGTAGCCGGTCCCGACATAGATGCGATCGCCCGAGGCCGCGATGCCGCCGCCATAGGCGGTGGCGTCAGCATCCTCGGGCTGCGGATCGAAGCGCCACAGCCGGTCCCCCGACTTGGTGTTGAAGGCGGTGATGACGTCCTGGGAATCGAGCGTGAAGACGCGGCCGTCTTCGATCACGGGCTGAGCCACGACGCGGCCATAGCGCGACTTGCCCTCCCCCGCATTCGCCTTCCACGCCTGCTCGAGGTGATCGCCAAGCGCGAGATGGTACATCGCGTGGTCGGGATAGCCGCCGGCGTCGGGCCAAGCGGTGTTGTCGAAGGGCCGCGGCACGCGGATCTGCAAGGCCGCGAGCTGCGGATCGGGCCGCAAGATATGCTCGAGATTGAGTACCGAGATGCGCTTGCCCGGCAAAGGCGCCTCGGACGAGCCGGAGAAGATGCTGCGCGCGGTGTCGCAGCCGGCGAGCGTCGCCGCGACCAGCGCCAAGATCGCAAAATGAGCAGCAAAGCGAGCGCGCAGCCTCATGGCGCGATAGCGGCCAGCATCTCGGTGGCGCGCCGCCGCAGCGACGGCGAGACCGCATCATCCTTGGCGAGCAGCTCGAAAGTCGCGCGCGCCTTCGCCTTGTCGCCGGCCTTCAATTCGGCAACCCCCGTCAATTCGAGCGCAAGGCCGTGCCACGGGCTCGATGCGTCGGTCAAGGGCTTCAGCCGCGCGACGATGGCATGGGGATCCGCCTTGTCGAGGTCGTAACGCGCCGCCAGCAACGTCGCCATGTCGCGGAACACCGGATCGACACCCGTGTCCGCGGCGAGCTGGTCGTAGACCGTGATCGCGCCGGCGACATCGCCGGTCGTTACCTTCGCCGCCGCCTCTTCGAGGCGGGCGAGCGCGGCGATCCCGCCGCTGGCGTTCTGCGCCAATTCGGCGAAGGCCGCGCCCGCCTCGGCGGTCTTGCCGTCGCGGGCGAGCTGAAGCGCCGCCGCGTAGCGCACGCCTTCGGCCTGGCGCTGCTTGAATTGATATTCCCGCCAGCCGATTACGGCGCCGGTCACCACCACAGCCAATACCGCAAGGCCGATGACGTATTTGCCGAAGCGCGACCACAGCTTCTGCAGGTTATCGCGTCGTATCTCGTCTTCGATTTCGCGAAAAATATCGCTCAACGCACACCCTGCCCCGGCAAAAGCGGCGCTACCATAACCTCTGATCGGGAGAGGCGCAAATGCGTGCGCTGCAACATCGCAGGCGGCGGCGCGGACCGCCTCGCTCTCGAACCGCGAACGGGCGCCGCGAGAGGCTGGACCTGATGCAAAAAATCGGAAACACTGGGTTCCCGCCACATTGGGGGTGCGCAGCTTCCCTTCTTCAATGAGCGCGATTTTCCGTCTGAGCGACTTCCGCCGCCGCAGCAAGCGCGTCTTCTTCACGCGCGCGGAGCTCAACCAGCTGCTCTCGCTCTATAGCCGACAGGTGATGCGCGGCGAGTGGCGCGACTATGCGATCGACCAGCCCGACGGCATGGCCTTGTTCTCGATGTTCCGGCGCACCCAAGAGCTGCCGCTTTATACCGTGGTCAAGACCGCGCCGGGCGGCAGCCGCCAAGGCGACTACGCGCTATTTTCGGGCCGGCAGCGCATCGTGACCGCCGGCAGTTTGAGCGAGGTCCTGGTGCGCCTGCAGCGCCTCATCGCGCGCGCCGCGCGGCTCGGCGAGAATTCGGCCTAGCCGCGCCGCAGCGGCGCGAGCGCGTCCTCGACGCCGCGCGCCATCGCCAACAGGCTTTTGTCGGCGCCGTGGCCGCCGATGAGCATGAGCCCGACCGGCGCCGCGCCCAATGGCGAGACCGGCAGGGTGATGGCGCAGCGATCGAGAAAATTGACGACGCTCGGATTGCGCAGGATGCGGCCGTTGAGACGAAAGAAATCCGCGTCATCGGCGAAGGCGGCGATCGGCGGCGCGATCATCGCCACGGTCGGCACCAACAGGGCATCGCAGGCCACGGTCCGCTTATCGATCGCCGCGATGAAGCGGGCGCGATCCGCGATCAGGCGGATATAGTCCGGCGCGCTCATCTCGGCGCCGCGCGCGTTGCGTTGGCGCACGCGCGGATCATAATCGGCGCCGCGCCGCGCGAGGAGATCGGCATGCCAGGCATAGGCCTCGGGCGGCGAGAACCCGCCCTTGGCATTGATCGCGGCGTAGTCGGCCAATTCCGGCAGAGCGAGATCGCCGACCGCGGCGCCGGCCTGCGCCAGCGCGGCACAGGCGCGCTCGAAACCGGCCGCGACGTCGGCATCGAGCTCATCGAAGAAGAGGCTCGACCGCGGCACGGCAAGACGCAGCCCGCGCGGGCCTTGGGGCTCGGGTGCCTCTGCCGGCTCGCCCGCCATCACCGCACCGGCGATCGCGCAGCACGCAACGCTATTGGCGAGCGGCCCCACCGAATCGAGCGTAGTCGAGAGCGGGACCGCGCCGTCGCGCGGCACGCGATACTGCGTCGGCTTGAAGCCGACGAGGCCGCACAAGGCGGCAGGGATGCGCACCGAGCCGCCCGTATCGGTGCCGATCGCAAGCACGCCCTGGCCATCGGCCACGGCGACCCCCGCGCCCGAGGACGAGCCGCCCGGTATCCGCCGGCGGTCCCACGGGTTGCCGGGCGTGCCGTAATGCGGGTTGATGCCGACGCCCGAGAACGCGAATTCGGTCATGTTGGTGCGGCCGAGGATGATCGCCCCCGCCGCTTTGAGCCTTGCGTCCGCGGTCGCATCCCGCGCGGCTGGCGGCGCATCGTTCAGCGCGCGCGAGCCGGCCAAGGTCGGCTCGCCGGCGATGTCGAAGAGATCCTTGAGGGATATCGGCAACCCCGCCAACGGCGAGGCGCGATAGCCGGCGCGGCGCAGGCGGTCTTGCGCGTCGGCCGCCGCGCGCGCGGATTCCGCCGCAACGGTACGGAAGCTGCGCTGTCCTTCGCCCGCTGGATCGGCGATGCGCGCCAACGCCTCGTCGACCAGCGCGCGGCTCGTGGTTCGGCCGGCATCGAGATCCGCGGCCAATTGCAAAACCGTGCTTGCCACCCTTGTCATCCCATCCTCGATCACGTTTACGTCAGCGCGGCGCCATACCCTTTCCGGCAGCGCTCCGCGGCTCTGGCGACCGTAGAGCGCGATCGTATCGGAAAGAAGTGGCCTGCTTTTTTCCGATACGTGAATCGTGCTCTCAACTCAAAAACTTAGACCATGATTCACGTCCGAAACGGAATCGAGGCCGATTCCGTTTCAGGCGATCATGGTCTAGCCGCCGCTCCGCGCGCCGGCGCATAATAGCCCACTCCCAACGTCGGAGGCGGCCATGCTTTCCCGTGTCGCGTCCCTGCTTGTTTCTTTCCTCTTCTGCCTGACCGGCCCGGCCGGCGCCTGGGCAGCGGGATGCCAGCCCAACATCGCCGCCGCCACGCCCGCGCTCCTCCCGGCGGCATGGAATACGGCGGCGGCCGCGCCGAGCGGGGTCGAGCTCACCTATATCGGTCACGCCAGCGTGCTGCTGCAAAGCCCCCAGGGCGTCAGCATCGTCACCGACCTCACCGACTATTTCCCGCCGCCCTTTACGCCCGATATCGCAACGATGAACCATTTCCACGACACGCATTACACCGATCACCCCGATCCGCGGATCAAATACGTTCTGCGCGGTTGGGACACGGGCGAAGGGCCGGCGCATTGGGATCTGACCGTGAAGGACGTGCGGGTCCGCAACGTGCCGACCAATGTCCGCAACTGGATGACCGGCGGCACGGAGTTCAACGGCAACTCCATCTTCGTCTTCGAAATCGCGGATCTGTGCATCGCCCATCTCAGCCATCTGCAGCACACGCTCACGCCGGAGCATCTCGCCGCCCTCGGCCAGATCGACGTTCTGCTGCCCATGATCGACGGCGCCTATTCGCTGTCGCAACACGACGTCATCGAAGTCATCGACCAGATCAAGCCGCGGCTCATCATTCCGATCCATTATTTCGGCCCCGATCAGCTCGAGCGCTTCATCGCCCGGCTCAACGGACGCTTCCCGGTGCGGCGCAACAGCGACGCGCATGTCCTGCTGTCGCGCGCGAGCTTGCCGAGGGACACCGAAGTCCTGGTCATTTCCCCTCTTCGGTCCGAGACTTTCCGCTTCGCACGGCCCTCGCAAAATTGACGCTTGCGCCGATATGAGCCGTCCCGGATAACAGGCGCCATGGCGCATCGGCTCGAACGCGGTTTCGTGGCAAAAGACGACTTGGATTGAGCGGCGGTGGGAAGCATAGCTGCCCGCGTCGTCGAATTTTGTCGCCGCCACGCCATCGCCGTGACGGTGTTCTATGCTGTCCTCGCCGTCCTCGGCGTTTACTTCGCCATCAGCGGACTCAGCATCGACACGGACCTCGACAAGCTGATCTCGAGCGACCTGCCGTGGCGCCAGCAACAACGCGCCTTCGACAAGGCCTTCCCGCAGAATAAGGACCTGCTGGCGATCGTCATCGACGGCGCGACACCCGATCAGACCTCCGACGCGACGTCCGCACTGGCCGCGCGCCTCGCCGAGCAGCCGAAACTCTTCACGTCGATTCGCATTCCCGGCAGCGGCGAATTCTTTTCGCGCAACGGCCTTCTGTTCCTGCCGCGATCGGAGGTTCAGGATTTCGCCGATCAGCTGATCGCGGCCCAGCCGCTGCTCGGCACGCTTGCCGCCAATCCGAGTCTCTCCGGCGTATTCGGCACGCTCGACCTCTTGGCGCAGGGAGCGCTGCACGGGGATATCGCGCCGAAAACGCTCGACGAGCCCTTCAACGCCGTTGCCGACGCGACCGAGGCCGCGCTCTCCGGCCGTTATGCGCCGCTCTCCTGGCAGACGTTGTTAAGCGGGCGAAAAGCCGATCCGCGCGAATTGCGCCACTTCATCCTGGTCCAGCCGGTACTCGATTACGACGCGCTCGAACCCGGCGAGCGGGCAACCAAGGCCATCCGCGCCGACGCTGAGGAGTTGGGTCTCACCCCCGCTCGCGGCGTGCGTGTCAGGATCACGGGCGATGTGGCGCTCTCGGACGATCAGCTCGCCTCGCTCTCGGAAGGAGCGGGCTTCTCGGCGGGTTTGTCGATCTCGCTTCTCTGCCTGTGGCTGCTGCTGGCGTTGCGCTCACTCCGGCTGGTCGGCGCGATCATCGGCACCTTGATCACGGGACTCATCGCCTCGGGGAGCTTCGCCGCCCTCGCCGTCGGCGCGCTCAACCCGATCTCGGTCGCCTTCGCCGTGCTCTTCGTCGGTATCGCCGTCGATTTCGGCATCCAGTTCAGCGTGCGCTATCGCGATGAGCGGTTTCGCTCGGGCGAGCTCGGCGAGGCGCTGCGCCGCACCGCGAACGGCATCGGCGGCCCGCTCTCGGTCGCCGCGCTGGCGACGGCGGTGGGTTTTCTCTCTTTCGTTCCGACCAACTACACCGGCGTCTCCGATCTCGGCCTCATCGCCGGTGTCGGCATGCTGATCGCGCTCGTGCTCAACCTCACCCTGCTGCCGGCCTTGCTGGCGCTCTCTCGCGCGCGCGGCGAGCCGCGGCCGATCGGCTTCCGCTGGGCCGCGCCGATCGACCGGTTTCTCATCCGTCGCCGCAAGAGCGTCGCGATCGGCGCTCTCATCCTCGCCGTCGGATCGGTCGCGACCCTGCCCTGGCTGCGCTTCGATTTCAACCCGCTCAACCTGCAGAACCGCAAAGCGGAGGCCGTGGCGACGCTGTTCGATCTGATGAAGGACCCGAATTCGACACCCTATACGATCGAGATCCTCGAGCCCTCGGTCGCCGCCGCCGCCGCCGTCGCCAAAAAGCTCGACGCGGTGCCCGAGGTGGACAAGACGGTCACGATCGACGGCTTCGTGCCCGACGATCAAGACGCGAAGCTCGCCATCCTCCAGGACGCGCGCACCTTGCTCGCGCCCAGCCTCTATCCCGCCTCGATCCAACCGCCGCCGACCGACGCACAGATCCTGGCAGCGGCCGCGAAATTCGCCAAGGACACCAAGACGCTGGGGGAGCGCGGGAGCAAGTCGGCCGAGCGCCTCTCGCGCGCGCTCGAGAGCGTGCTCGCCCGCGGTGACGCGGTGCTGCCGGCATTGATCGCCAATCTCTCGGCCAACGCCGCGCGCCGGCTCGATGAGCTGCGCACCGCGCTGACCGCGCAAAAGGTCACGCTTCAGACAATCCCGGCCGAGGTCAAGCGGGATTGGGTCACGCCCGACGGGCACGCGCGAGTCGAGGTCTTCCCCAAAGGCGATGTCACCGACAACGCGGCGCTGGAGCAATTCGTCGCGGCGGTGCGCAAGGTCGCGCCAAACGCCACCGGCACGCCGGTGACGATTCAGGAATCCGCCGACACCGTGACCCGCGCCTTCATGACGGCCGGCCTGATCGCGCTGGTCGCGATCGCCATCCTTTTGACCGCCGTGCTGCGGCGCATGAGCGACGTGGCGATGGTCCTGGCGCCGCTGATCCTCGCCGGGTTGATGACGCTCGCGACCGGCGTCGTGCTCGGGCTGCCGCTCAACTATGCGAACATCATCGCGCTGCCGCTTCTGCTCGGCATCGGCGTGTCGTTCGACATCTATTTCGTGATGCGATGGCGGGCCGGCAACAG
>JBJKPV010000305.1:0-3223 GCA_046706015.1 Allostellaceae bacterium
TGCCGAGCCCGAACGGATGGTCGTGGAAAAGGCCGCGCGCCGGCAGCGTGTTGGAGAGCATGGCGCCGCAGCGATCGGCGAGCTTCACCACCGCCTCCCGTGCGCCGGACCAGAGCACGCCGCGGCCGCCGAGAATGATCGGCCGCTTTGCCGCGGCGAGAAGCTCGACGGCCTGCGACACGATGTCGGGATCGGGGTGCATGCGTCCGGCTTTGGGCCGATAGATTGCCGACGTCTCATAGGGAAGGTTGGAATTATGCTCGACCTTCTGCAAATCGTAGGGAATGCCCAGCACCACCGGCTGCCGCTCGTACTTGGCGATGTGGAAGGCTTCGCGCACGTAATCCATCATGCGCGGCACGCTATGCGCGGCGATGTAATGCGCGCCCGTCGCCGTCACCAGCGGTGCCTGGTCGATGTACTGATTGTAGAACTTGGCGTTGATCGGCGATTCGCCGGCGAATACTACCAGCGGCAAGCGGGCGCGCACCGCGGCCGGCAACGCGGTCATCAACTGGGTGACACCAGGGCCGCAGGTCACAGAGGCAACCGCGAGCTTGCCGGTGGCGACGTTATAGGCCGTGGCCGCCGCGACCGTGCAGTGCTCGTGCCTGACATGGACCGTCTGCACGCCCGGCAGCTTCGCAAAGCTCGTGGACCAGTGCATGTTGCCGTCGCCCATCAGGACGAATTGCGTGTCGACGCCCTCGGCCAGAAAGGCTTGCGCGAGGGCTTCGTAGAGCTTGGGCATGGGCGCGGTCCCTTTGGGTGAAGGCCCGCCGGCGACGATCTTCCCGCCATTGCGACGTCGGGATCCGGCACGGCCCGCTGGCGATTAAGAAGAAACGCTACATCAGAGTCAGGCGAAGGCGAAAGAGGACATCAGCCTTTGTTCTGACCGGAGAAGAGCCCGCTCCTGCCCCATCGTGGGCCTGCCGACCGCCGCTTGCGACGACGGCGCCGCGCCTCAAAACTTTTTTTTGACCGACCCCGTAACCATCCGGCCCGCTGCGGCGAAGAAGCCTTATGTCGGCCCTTCTTCGTCTACAGCAAAAGGAGCTCTTCTCATGAATCGACGTCATCTCGCCGCTTCCGTCCTTTCGAGCGCGCTCGGCCTTGCGCTGGTCCTTCCAGCCTCTGCCGTTCGCGCCGACGACATGAAAGGCCCGAACATGGCGGTCGTGAACGCCAACATGGCGCGGGCGAAAGCCGGTCACCTCGAGAAATGCTTCGGCGTCAACGCCGTAGCGAAGAACGATTGCGCCGAGGGGGCTCATTCCTGCGCCGGCCAGGCGACCATGGCGCGCGATCCGAAATCCTTCGTCCTGCTGCCCGCGGGCGACTGCGGCAAGATCGCCGGCGGCCATCTCCAGGCGATGTGAGCGCGAGGCGGCGGTGCTCCCCCCGACCGCCGCACGCGCGGAACGTGGCTCGATCCCTGCTGAGGCGGGGATCGGGCTGCGCTTCCCGCATCACCGGGCCGTGATCGAAACCCGGCCCGATATCGCCTGGCTCGAAATTCATCCCGAGAATTACATGGGCGGCGGAACGCCGCTCGCCTGTCTCGAGACCATCCGCCGCGATTATCCGATCGCCTGCCATGGCGTCGGCCTCTCGCTCGGCAGCGCCGAGGGGCTCGACCGCGCGCATCTCGAGCGCCTGCGCGCGCTCGTCGATCGCATCGCGCCCGGTCTTGTCTCGGAGCATCTTTCCTGGAGCGTCGTCGGCGGCACCTATCTCGCCGATCTTCTGCCTTTGCCCATGACCGAAGAAGCGCTCGACATCGTCTGCCGCCATGTCGACGAGACGCAAAGCTTCTTGAAGCACCGCATCCTGATCGAGAATCCCTCCTCCTATCTGCGTTATCGCCATTCGACCATTCCGGAATGGGAGTTCCTCGCTGCCGTCGCGACGCGGACCGGCTGTGGCATTCTCTGCGATGTCAACAACATCTTCGTCAGCGCGAGCAATCACGGCTGGGATCCGCTGCGCTATCTCGCGGCGCTGCGGCAAGCCGCGATCGGCGAGATTCACCTGGCCGGCCATTCGCTCCGTCGGCTCGACGACGGCACGATCCTGCGCATCGACGATCACGGCTCGCGCGTCGCACCCGAGGTGTGGTCGCTCTATGACGCCGCGCTGCAGCGCTTCGGCGCGGTGCCGAGCCTCATCGAGTGGGACAACGACATCCCGCCGCTCGAAACCTTGCTCGACGAAGCGCTTCTCGCGGCCGGCTTTCTCGCCCGCCTGCGCCAAGAGAACGAGAATGCCGACGCTGCTTGAGACCCAGCGCGCGATCGCGCGTGATCTCGTCACGGGCGACGGCACGGCCGCCGCGCCGCATATCGTCGCTGCGGGGCTCGCGCCGCAAGCGCGGCTCGCGATCTATCGCAACACCTTCCTTCTGACCGCAACCAAGGCCTTGCGCCTCACCTTTCCCGCGATCCATCGCCTCGTCGGCACTAATTTTTTCGAAGGCGCCGCGCAACTCTTCATCGAAGCGCAGCCGCCGGCGAGCGCCTGGCTCGACGACTATGGCGAGGCGTTTCCGGATTTTCTCGAGCGCTTCCCGCCCGCCGCCGAGCTTTCCTATCTCGCGGGCGTCGCGCGGCTCGACTGGGCGGTGAGCCGCGCGCTTTCGGCGCCCGATGCCCAGCCGCTCGATCTCGCGCGTCTGGCTTCGCTCGGCGCGCAAGCGCAAGCACGCATCGTCCTTCTTCCGCATCCTTCGCTTAGCCTCCTTCGCGTCGCGCATCCGGTCGACGCGATCTGGCGCGCCGTGCTGGACCAAGACGATGCCGCGATGGCGGCGATCGATCTCGCCGCCGGGCCGGTTTTTTTGGTGGTTCATCGCGGCGCGGACGGCGTCGATCTCCGGCGCTTGAGCGAAGCCCCATGGCGCTTCCTCAGCGTCTTATGCGAACGGCGTCCGCTGCAAGAGGCGATCGATTCAGCGCCCGGCCTCGATCACGCCGCCGCCTTGGCCGAGCATCTTCTCGCCGGCGATTTCATCGGCTTCGAAAGCAACGACGAAGGCCATCACCCCGCGCCGCAAAGGGTATCACCATGAGCACATCGACGAGTTCTTCGCCCGCGCTTCCGGCGCCGCTCGAAGCCCTGCGCCAAGCCTATCTCTGGCTCGATCGCGTGCCTTACGCCTTGCTCGCGATCCCGCTGCGTTTGGCCGTCGCCACCGTGTTCTGGAACTCGGCGCTGACGCATC
>JBJKPV010000306.1:0-2904 GCA_046706015.1 Allostellaceae bacterium
ATGCCCGTCCCAATGAGTGGCCGATGCGCGTCGTCGTCTAGGTCGATCGGGACGGCAGAGCCACCGCCGGCAAGAAGCGGCGTCCGGCACCCCGCTTCTCGGCCTAGCGCTGCTTGGCGACGACGCGCGTCTTCAATGTGCCGATCGCCGGCGATTTCATCTCGACTACGTCGCCGGGCTTAAGGAATCGCTCTGGTGCGGAAGTGTTATCGGGCAAGAGCTCGCTCGAATCCGCCGCCGTACCCGCGGCCGTGCCGCCGCTGATGATGTCGCCCGGATAAAGGGTGAAATCGCGCGAGAGATATTCGAGATATTCGCCGAAGCTGAACACCATGTCCTTGGTATTGTAGCGCTGACGCCGCTCGCCATTGACGAGCGTTTCAAGATCCGTGTTGGTCGGATCGGTCTCGCCGACGACGATGCAGGGCCCCATCGAGGTCGAGGTGTCGAAATTCTTCGGAAAAGCGAAATTGAGCATGCCGGCCGACGGCTCGCGCGGCGCGCGGATGCTCCAATCGGCGAGCATGGTCACGCCCCAGACATACTCCTTGAGCTGCGACGGCTTCAGGTCGACGCCGCGCTTGCCGAGCACGATGGCGATCTCGCCCTCGTAATCGAGCCGGTTGCAGCGCTCGGGATAGACGAGCTCGCCGTCGGGACCGACGATCTCGCGCCCCAATTTCCAGAAGCCCCAGAAGCCGCCCTTGCGGATTTCCTGGTACGCGTCGCCCTCATAAGGTTTGCGCCGCATCTTCACCGCCATTGCCGCAGCGTGATCGGCGAAATTCCCGCCCGCGCAAGCAATGCGCGCATCCTTCGGCCGCGGCGCGTGCAGCTTCACGTCCGATGCGGGAAAGATGAGACGCTCGCCGCGCGGGCCGAGCTTGTCCTGCGCCTGGCCGAAAAGATGATCGAGCGCCTTTTGCGCGGTCTCGATCGCGCGCGGTCCGTTCTCGATCAGGCGTGCGAGATCGGAGGGCACCACCGCCTCGGCCATCTCCAAGGGGCTCGGCTCGCCGAGCTTCTCGCGAAGATACTTCGCCGTAGTGTGGCTCAAATCCACCACATCGCCGCCGTGCAGGACGCCGGTACGCTGCGCCGGACCGAAAACGACGATCTTCATAGGCTGAACCCCCCTTTTTTCGCGCCTCGATCAACCGAAGCCAATTGGCAGCGAGTGTCCCGCCGCTTGCTTGTCAAGTCAAGGAAGGCCGGCGCTTCGCGGCGGCACCCAAGCCGCACGGTCAGAAGACCAGCCTGGCACCGACGATCGCCAACACCACCGCCAAGGTCAGACGGAGCACGCGTTCGGGCACGCGCACGGCGATGCTGCTGCCAACGACGATGCCGGGAATGGAGCCGATCAACAGCGAGCCGAGGATCATCGTGTTGATCGAGCCGATCATCCAATGGCCGGCACCAGCGATCAGCGTGAGCGGCACGGCGTGGGCGATGTCCGAGCCGACAATGCGGGCCGTCGGCAGGCGCGGATAGAGCAAGATCAGCGCGGTGACGCCGAGCGCGCCGGCGCCGACCGATGTGATCGAGACGAGAATCCCGAGCATCGCGCCCGTGAGGATGGTGAGGCCCGCCGTCCGCCTCGGGTTGAGCTCGCCGACATGCGCCATGTAATAGGCGACGAGCTGCGTGCGGAAGACGAGCGAGACCGCGGTCGCGAGCAGCGCGAGGCCGAGCATGAAGGAGATCACCTGCTCCGTCCCGCCGCCGGCGAGGTTGAAATTCGACAGGATCGCCAAGGTCGCGATCGTCATTGGCACGCTTCCCAGCGCCAGCCGCGTGACGACACGCCAGTCGATCGTGTGACTATAGCCGTGGACGAGCGAACCGCCGGTCTTGGTGGCCGCCGCGTAAAGCAGGTCGGTCCCGACCGCGGTCGCGGGATGGACGCCGAATAGGAGGATGAGGATCGGCGTCATGAGCGAGCCGCCGCCGACACCCGTCATCCCAACCAGCGCGCCGACGAAGAACCCGGAAAGCGCGTAAAGCCAGTTGATGGCATGCAACAATGTCATCATTCGCCGTCGATTATAGAAAGTGTCGCATGAGACGTCGCGCGCGAATTCGGATGCCTATGTGACGAAACGCGATCGGATGTCCGCGCCTCAAAGGCCGGCATCGAATCCGGCAGCGGCCGAGGGCGGTGGATCGTCCTCGGTCCGCGCGATCATGCCGGCAGCGACCGTCGCGTTGGTGTCTTCATCGATCAGGATAAAGGAGCCGGTCGCGCGATTGTCGTCGTAGGCGTCGAAGGCGAGCGGCTGGGCGAGGCGGATGCGGACGCGCGCGATGTCGTTGCAGCGCAAAGCATCGGGGTTGGGTTCCGTCGAGGGCGTGACGATATCGACGCGGTGCTCGAGTGCCGTGATGCGCGCCGCGATGCTGCGCGTGCCGCCTTTGATGAGATAGCGCCCCGAGCCGGTAAAGGGCTCTTCCGAGAACCAACACAAGGTCGCGGCAAGATCTTTCGCGACGCGCGGCGGCATCAAAGGCGGGGCGAGCATATCGCCTCGCGCGATGTCGAGATCGTCCTGCACCTCGACCGCGACCGACATGCCGCTCTCGGCCCTCTGCAGCGGTCCGTCAAAGCGCGCCAGCGCGCGGATCCGCGTCGTCTTGCCCGATGGCATCACCATGATCTCGTCGCCGAGGCGCAAGGCACCCGATTCGATGCAGCCGAGATAGCGGCGTGTCTGGCCACCATCGGGGAAGGCGACACGCTGGACGAGTTGGATTGGAAAGCGGAGTGGCGCGTGCAACAGACTCAGCGCCGGCGGCAGGCTCTCGAGCAACGCCAGCAGCGCTTCGCCGCGATACCACGGCATATGGGCGCTGCGCGCAACCACGTTGTCGCCATGCTTGGCCGAGATCGGCACGAGATGGGGT
>JBJKPV010000307.1:0-5691 GCA_046706015.1 Allostellaceae bacterium
TCGGATAGCAATTGGTCGTGGCATGCGCGAGCGCGGTCAAACCATTGAGGAAACCGGGCGCCGATACGGTGAGGCACACGCCGGGCTTCTTGGTGAGGAAGCCGGCGATGGCCGCCGCATAGCCGGCATTCTGCTCATGGCGGAACGAGAGCACGCGAATGCCCGCCGCCTGCGCCATGCGGCCCAGATCCGTGATCGGGATGCCCGGTACGCCGTAAATCGTGGTAAGCTCGTTGAGTTTGAGCGCATCGATGACGAGGTGGAAGCCGTCTGTCAGCTCCTGAGTCTCGTCCGCCGCCGTCTTGACGCTGTCTGCCATGATCGCGCTCCTTCGCGTTCCTCCTCTGGTCTCAGTCTAGATAGTCGCAATACCGCTCGACATGGGCTGCGAGATCGAGCGCGTGCTTTAAGACGAGCGCTGCGGCGCGCTCGGTGTCGCGCCGCTCCAGCGCCTCGATGATGGCCATGTGATCGACGATCGAGCGCTTGGCGCGGTCGGCCTGGCCAATCGTCGCCTGGCGGATCGCGCGCATATGGATGAAAAGATCGCGCGTCATGTCAACCAGCACCGGATTGCCCGACAGCCGGACAATCGCCTGATGGAAATGGATATTGGCCTCGGAATATTCGTCGAGATGACCCTCGAGCGACTGATCGCTGAAATCGTCGAACATGCGGCGCAGACCGGCGATCTCATCATCCGAGGCGTGCAAAGTCGCGAGCCGCGCGGCGAGACTCTCGAGCGCCGCCCAGGCCTCGATCAGGCGCAGGACCTCACGCTTGCTCTTGCGCATGACGATGACGCCCCGGCGCGGCAATGTCCGGACATAGCCCTCGCTCTCGAGCAGGGTCAACGCCTCGCGCACCGGGGTGCGCGACACCCCGAGCTCTTGCGACAAGCGGCGCTCGTCGAGTCGGATCGGCTCGGCCTGGCCGTAGACGTTCATCCCCGTGATCAATTCCTTGAGCCGGCGATAGGCAAACATCCGGAAGTTCGCCGGCGATTCGTCCGGTCGCGCGGCGGGCATGGTGACGTCATCGACCCGGCCGCCCTCCCTGAGTGCCGTTTCTTCAGCTTTTGGGACGATCATGGGATGTGGTATACCACGCTCAAAAGCGCGATCCAAGCGAATGAATCGGCGGTTGTGCGCGACCTCACATCGCGTCGCCGTCATATAACATCCATCGGATGTGGTTAAGCTCTTGCGCGCCGTGACTCCTGACGCTTTGGCATCGACAAACTCATGCGAACAAAAGCGCACCGCACGAAATGTCGGCCGCACGGCGCGCCTTGACACTCGCAGCCCGCACCCTTAGAGCGAAAGCGTCATGGCGCGCACGACCAAATATGTGAAGTTCCGCGGCCGGATCGTGATCGTCGGCTTCGGCAGCATCGGACAAGGCATCCTTCCCCTCATTCTGCGTCACTTCGACGCAAAGCCTTCGCAGATCACGGTCGTGACGGCGGAGGATCGCGGCCAGAAGGCGGCGAAGGATCTGGGCGTGCGCTTCATCGTCGAGCCGCTGACCGAGGAGAACTACGTCGCCACGCTCGATCCCCTCCTCGAGGCTGGCGATTTCCTGCTCAACGTCTCGGTCGAGGTCTCGAGCATCGCGCTGGTCGAGCTGTGCCGCGGCAAGGGCGCGCTCTATCTCGACACTTGCATCGAACCCTGGCCCGGCGGTTATACCAATCCCGATCTTTCACCCTCGCTGCGTTCCAATTACGCGCTGCGCGAAAAGGCGCTGGCGCTGCGCGCGAAGAATCCGGGCGGGCCGACCGCCGTTCTGACGCATGGCGCCAATCCCGGCCTGGTCTCGCATTTCGTCAAGGTGGCGCTGCTCGATCTTGCCGAGGAATTGGGAATCGAGGCGGCGCCCAAGGGGCGGGCCGAATGGGCGGCTCTCGCGGCCGAGCTCGGCGTCAAGGTGATTCACATCGCCGAGCGCGACACCCTGGTTTCGCGCATCCCGAAACAGCCCGGCGAATTCGTCAACACCTGGTCGATCGACGGCTTCGTCGCCGAAGGCATGCAACCGGCCGAGCTCGGCTGGGGAACGCATGAGCGGCATTTCCCACCCGACGGCGGCAGGCACGATTTCGGCTGCGGCGCCGCGATCTATCTGAACCGCCCCGGCGCCGCGACGCAGGTGCGGAGCTGGACGCCGCTCGAAGGCCCCTATCATGGGTTTCTCATCACCCATGGCGAGTCGATTTCGATCGCCGATTACTACACGGTGCGCGAGGGCGATAAGGTGCGCTACCGCCCGACCGTCCATTACGCCTATCACCCGTGCGACGACGCGGTGCTCTCGCTGCATGAGCTCTGGGGCAAGAATTTTCGGCTCCAGGAGACCAAGCGCCTCATCATGGACGAGATCGAGCACGGCATCGACGAACTCGGCGTGCTGCTCATGGGGCACGCGAGAGGCGTCTATTGGTACGGCTCGCGGCTCTCGGTCGAAGAAGCGCGGCGCCTCGCGCGCTTCAACAACGCGACCTCCTTGCAGGTCACCGCGACCGCGCTTGCCGGCATGATCTGGGCGATCGAGAATCCCGAACGCGGCATCGTCGAGCCCGACGAGCTCGATCATGCGCGCATTATCGATATTTGCCGGCCCTATCTCGGCAAGGTCGTCGGCGAATTCAGCGATTGGACGCCGCTCGTCGATCGCGAACGGCTCTTCCCCGAAGAGCTCGACAACGACGATCCCTGGCAGTTCATGAATTTCCGGGTGATCTGAGCGGCGCGATGGCCGCGTCGCTTCTCAGCCAAGCGGCTCAAGCAGCAGGATATCGCCGCCTTCGAGCTTGATCGCGGCCGGCGCGAGCGCGCGGCCCTTGCACGGCCCGTCGATGCAGAAACCATCCTCGGGGCGGAACACCGCACCGTGGGTGCCGCACATCAGGTACTGACCATCGATATCGAAGAAGCGGTTCTCCGGCCAGTCGAGCGGCGTGCCGACATGGGGACATTCATTGCGATAGGCGTAGAGCGCGCCCTTCCAGCGAATGACGAAGATCGCCACGCGCGCCATTCCCGAACCGAAGACGAAGCCGCGCCCTTGGCCTTCGCCGATCTCGGCTTCGCAGCAGAGAAATCTCACGGGCGCCGCCGGTGGAGCAGGCGCCCGTCGCTCATGCCGCGACGCCGCCCATCTTGCAGATCGTTTTCCACTCCTCCGCGCTAACGGGCGAGACCGAGAGCCGGCCTTGTTTCACGAGCTTCATCTCTTTGAGCTTCGCCTCGGCCTTGATCGCCGCCAAGGTCACGGGCGTCTTCAGCGCCATCACCGGCTTCACATCGACCATGACGAAGCGGCCGGTCTTGTCGCCGGGATCGGGGTAGGCCGCCTTCACGATCTCGACGATGCCCACCACCGCCAAGCCTTCATTCGAGTGATAGAAGAAGGCGCGATCGCCCGACTTCATCGCCTTCAGATTGTTGGCGGCCTGGTAATTGCGCACGCCGTTCCAATTGGTGCGCTTGTCCTTGACCAGCTGATCCCAGGAATAGGCGCTGGGCTCCGATTTCATCAGCCAATGGGCCATGTGTTCTCCCTTTTCTTCTGATCAGGCCCGCGCCACGAGAAAGAGGCGGCGGAAATGGAGCAAGGTCTTGCCGTCGGCGCGACGCGGAAAGGCCACGCGCAGCTTCGCGGCGTAAGCGAGAAGCAGCTCGACGCGCATCGCCGCATCGAGCGCATCGAGCACCGGGCGCATGGTCGTGCCGCGCATCCATTCGAGCACCGCGTCCTCGCCGGTGAGCTGATGGATGTATTCCGTCTCCCACAGATCGATTCCGCCGGCAGCCAACGGCGCCAGCAAATCGTAATAGTACTCGGGCGCGCCCACCGGGTCCGGCCGCAACAGCGACGGCGTCTGGCAGGCCGGATCGAAGAGCGGCGCGAGGCGAGACGCCCAAGGCCCGCTGCGCGCGGTTTCGCGCAACAGGCGCTGCGACGGATCGTCGAAATTGCGCGGCATCTGCACCGCCAGCACACCGCCCGCCGCGACCGAGCGCATCAGGCGCGGAAAGAGCAGCGCGTGGTCGGCGAGCCAATGCAAGGTCGCGTTCGAATAGATGAGCGCGGCCGGCGCGGCGGGTTTCCAGCCCTCGATATCGGCTTCTTGCCACTCGATGCGTGACGGCGTTTTCGCCGCTTCGGTCAGCATGTCGCGTGAATTGTCGATGCCGATCACGGCATGATCGGGCCAGCGCGCGGCGATCGCCCGAGCGTGCGGACCGGTGCCGCAGCCGAGCTCGTAGATCGGCCCCTTCGGCAGATCACCGATCTGGGCAAGAAGGTCGAAGCCGGGCCGCTGCCGCTCGGCGGCAAATTTCAGATATTGCTGCGGATCCCAGGGCATGGCGGTGGCAGCATAAATCCTTGGCGCGAAGGGCGCAGCAGCGCTTTTCCGCCGCGAGACACCGCGGGATGGGCTGGCTCGGCCTAATCAACAAAACATAATTGTATAATGTAGGGATTGAAAACATATTATACGTGAAATATGTTGTAGCACTGGCTTAAATATCATTTTCATACTGTTAAATATCGATGCTGCCGCTGTCGCTCGATCCATCGCGGTTGCGCATTGCCCTCATCGGCAATGGTGCGCGCGCCCTTCATCGCCTCGCCTGGCTCGAGGAGAGCGGTGCCGCGGCGTTGACCGTCTATGCGCGCAAGCCATCGCCGGCTCTCGCCGCAGCGGCAGGCGACCGACTCGTCCGGCGCTGGCCCGATGCGGAGACGCTTGCCGGCACGCAACTCGTCTTCATTGCCGACCCGCCCAAGGCGAAGCGGAGCGCGTTGGCGGAAGAGGCGCGCCGCGCCGGCGCCATCGTGCATGTCGAGGACGTGCCGGCGCTTTGTGATGCGCACGCGCCTTCCGTCTTGCGGCGTGGCGACCTTGTCCTCGCCATCTCGACGGGCGGCGCCGCGCCAGGCTTTGCCGCGGAGGTGAAGCGCCTGCTGGGCGGCCTCTTCGGCGCGGAATGGGGCGAGCGGCTCGACGCGGTGAAAACGCTACGCCGGCAGTGGCGCGACGCGGGCGCGAGCCTCGCAGCGGTGCGGCAGCGCACCGCCGCAGAAATGACACGCAATGGTTGGGCTGCACAGCTTCGCTCGGATGCGCGACGCGCCCGCGTTTTCAATCACGGAACGACAGGAGGTCCGTCATGACACTGAGACTCGGCCAAAAGGCCCCCGATTTCACGCAAGAATCGACCGAAGGAAGGCTGCGCTTCTACGATTGGGCCGGCGATTCCTGGGTCGTGCTGTTCTCGCACCCCAAGGACTTCACGCCGGTCTGCACCACCGAGCTCGGCATGGTGGCGCGGCTCAAGGGCGAATTCGACAAGCGAAGCGTCAAAGTGATCGGCCTTTCGGTCGATCCGGTCGGCGATCACACGCGCTGGGCCAACGACATCAAGGAGACGCAAGGCTTCGCGCCGAACTATCCGATCCTCGCCGATGCGGATCTGAGCGTGTCGAAGCTCTACGAGATGCTGCCCGCCGAAGCCGCGGGCGCGGCCGGCGCGCGCACGCCCGCCGACAATCAGACCGTGCGCAACGTCTTCATCATCGCACCCGACAAGACGATCCGTCTGATCCTCGTCTACCCGATGGCGACGGGCCGCAATTTCGACGAGATCCTCCGCGTCATCGATTCGCTCCAGCTGACCGACA
>JBJKPV010000308.1:0-11205 GCA_046706015.1 Allostellaceae bacterium
TGTTGGGCGCGGGCGGATAGGGAGCGGGACGAGGCGGCGGCGCGCTGCTGCTGGCGCCAAAGATCCGGTCGAGCAGGCTCCTCAAGCCCGAGACGGGACCGGAGCCGCTCGACGAATCGGCGCTGGGCGCGCTGTCGCCCGTGGCAAGCACCGGGCCCTCGCCCTCGCCCGGCAACGGGCGTACCGGCAAGTTGTGCGTCGCCGCAGTCATGAAGGTGTGCCAGCTCCGTGCCGGCAAGGTTCCGCCGGTAACGTGGTTCATCGCCGAATCGTCGTCATTGCCGAACCAGACGCCGCAAACGAGGTTTGCGGTGTAGCCGATGAAGAGCGCGTCGCGCGAATCCTGGGTGGTTCCGGTCTTGCCCGCCGCCGGCCGGTCGAGCCGCGCCGCCTTGCCCGTGCCGTAGGTCATGACGTTCGTCAGCATGCGGTTCATGGTGCCGGCGGTGTCGGCGTCGATGACGCGCCCCGGTCCCGGCCCATCGCGGCGATAGATCAAATTGCCATGTGTGTCGCGGATCTCGATGATGCCATAGGGCCAGGCCCCGATCCCGCCCGAAGCGAAAGCCGCGTAAGCCGCGGTCAACTCGATCAGCGATACCTCGCTGGTGCCGAGCGCGAGGCTCGCGTCATGGTTCAAATCGGTGGTGATGCCAAGCCGGCGCGCGGTCGCGATCACGTTGTCGATGCCGGCGCGCTGCAGCACTTGCGCTGCGACCGTGTTGATCGAATAGGCGAGCGCGTCGGCGGCAGTGACGTCGCCGCGATAATGATTGTTGTAATTGTGCGGTTCCCATTTGCCGATCCGGATCGGGTGGTCGTCGAAGTGATCGTCGGGCCGCATGCCTTGCTCCAAGGCGGCGAGATAAACGATCGGCTTGAACGCCGATCCGGGCTGGCGCAGCGCCTGGGTCGCGCGGTTGAATTGACTCGTGGCATAGTCGGCGCCGCCGACCATGGCGCGCACCGCGCCGTCAGGCGACATGGCAACGAGCGCGCCTTGAGCCACATCGTCCTGATCGCCCTCCTGATCGAGCGTGTTGTCGATCGCCTTCTCGGCGTCGCGCTGCATGCTCGGGTCAAGCGTGGTCTTGACGACAAGATCGCGGCCCTCGGTGCCACTGAAAGTCATCGCCTGATCGGTGATCCAATCCGCGAAATAGCGGCTGCCGGGATTGACCGTCGCGGTCTTGGCGAGCTGCGAACGTTGGCGCTGCGCCGCTTGCGCCTGGACCGCGGTGATGAAGCCTGCATCGACCATGTTGGCGAGAACCTGATTGGCGCGCTCGGCTGCGAGCTGACGGTCGTTCACCGGCGAGAAGCGCGACGGTGCCTTCAACAGTCCGGCGATCACCGCCGCTTCGTAGAGCGTCAGATTGCGGGCCGGTTTGCCGAAATAGCGATGCGCGGCGGCGTCGATGCCATAGGTTCCGGCGCCAAGATAGACGCGATTCAAATAGATCTCGAGAATCTGGTTCTTGGTGAACTTGTGCTCGAGCCACAGCGCCAGCAGGGTTTCCTGAATTTTACGCCGAATCGTTCGGTCGGGCGTGAGGAACAGGTTTTTTGCGAGCTGCTGTGTGATCGTGCTGCCGCCCTGGACGACGTGGCCGGCGCGAAGATTGGCGACGGCGGCGCGGAACAGGCCGATCGGATCGACGCCGAAATGGCTGTAGAAGCGCCGATCCTCGGTCGCGATCACGGCCTCGGGCACGTACCGGGGCAGATCGCGCAGGTGCACCGGCTCGCCGAAGAGATCGCCGTAGGTTGCGACCAGTGAGCCGTCATCGGCCAGGATCGTCATGCTCGGCTTGCGCGTGGCGAGGGTCAGATCGTGCGTATCGGGCAGGGTCAGGGCGAAATAGCCGAGGACGGCGACGCCCGCGATGAAGCCCCACAGCATGACAAGGAAGATCGCGCGCCAGAGGTTGCGGCGCGGCTTGCGCGCGGGGCGTTTGCGTGGCGCGGGCCCGCGCCTTGAAGCGGAGTCGCCGGAAGTGCCGCCTCGGCGTCGCGTCATCGGCTCGAAATTCCTGCGTCGGGAAGAAACAGCGGCGGCCTCGATGCCTGCCTAAAACACCGGCATCTTATCACGACCGTGCCTACGGCGCACCTTTCCGCGCCGTGCGATCTCGGCTATCGAGCACCATTAAACCCAGTCTATGCGATCCGATCATGGCGAAAGCGTGACTGCGACGCGCATCGGAGCCCCAATCCCGTGCTGACGGCCGCCCTGATTTTCGTTCCGACCTATCTCGTGGTCGCGTTCGGCCGCCTCCCCTTCGGCCGGCTCGACCGTACCGGCGCGGCGCTCATCGGCGCGAGCCTGATGGTGGCGAGCGGCACGCTGACCTTGCGGGAGGCCTATCGCGCCATCGATCTCGACACCATCACCTTGCTCCTCGGCATGATGATCATCGTCGCCAATCTGCGGCTGTCGGGCTTCTTCGCGCTCGCAACCGAATTCGCCGCGCGACGCGCTTCGGGCCCCGTGGTTCTCCTCGCCACCGTCACGACATTGGCCGGGCTGCTCTCGACTATCCTCGTCAATGACGCGGTCTGTCTCATGCTGACGCCGCTCGTCATCGAGATTGCCCGCCGCCTCCAACGCAAGCCGCTGCCTTATCTGCTCGGCGTGGCGATGGCGTCGAACATCGGCAGCGTCGCCACCATTACCGGCAACCCGCAGAACATGATGATCGGCTCGCTCTCGCACATCGCCTATCGCGATTTCGCCGCTGCGCTGGCGCCGGTCGCCGTGATCGGCCTTGTCTTGGCGCCGCTGCTGATCGCGCTTTTCCATCGCGACGCGTTTCGGACCCCCGGCGCATCGTCGCGCGCCGTCGCACTGCGGCTGCGTTGGAACGGGCCGCTCTTGGCAACGTCGCTGCTTGCCACGGCGCTGGCGATCGCGGGCTTTTTCGCCGGCATCGCGCCACCCGAGGTCGCGATCGTCGTCGGCGCGCTGCTGCTGCTTCATCCGATCAAGCCGATGCGCGTCTATCGCGAGATTGACTGGTCGCTGCTGCTGCTCTTTGTCGGGCTATTCGTCGTGTTGGCCGGCGCACAAAAGGCGCTTCTCACGCCCGAGATTGTTGCGGCGGTGCAGAGCGCAGGACTGGCGCATCCGCCGATCTTGGCACTCATTGCCGCGGCGCTCTCCAATCTCGTCAGCAACGTGCCGGCGGTGATGGTCCTGGCGCCGTTCATCCCCGGCCTCGACGATCCCGCCAAGGCTTGGCTCGTTCTCGCTATGGCCGCGACCTTGGCCGGCAATTTCACGCTGGTGGGTTCGGTCGCCAATTTGATCGTCGCCGAGCGCGCGCGCCGCCTCGGCGTCGAGATCGGCTTTTGGGCTTATTTTCGCGTCGGTGCGCCGCTGACGCTCGCCACCATCGCGCTTGGCGCGTGGTGGCTGAGCTGAGCGGTTTGGATCAGGCGGCGATTTGCTCGATCGGCCGCGAGGTGTTCGCGTTGGCCGCCGTGACCGCGCGCTGCAGTTTCTCGACGGCGCGGACCTCGATCTGCCGGATGCGCTCGCGCGACACGGCGTAGCGGTGCGACAGCTCTTCGAGCGTTGCAGGCTCGTCCTTCAAGCGGCGCTCGACCACGATCTCGCGCTCGCGCGGATTGAGCTTCTTCAGCGCGGCACCAAGCAGGCCACGCCGGCGGCGCACCTCTTCGAGGTCACCGATGATGGTCTCCTGGCTCGGCCGATCATCGGGCAAGAGCTCGAGCCATTCGCTGTCGGCCTCGCCGCCCAAGGTGGCATTGAGCGAGTTGTCGGGCCCGCTCAGGCGGCGATTCATCTCCTGCACCTCGGTTTCGGGGACGTCGAGATCCTTGGCGATGGTCGCGACCGTCTCGGGCAACAAATCGCCCTGATCGAATTCCTGAAGCCGCGCCTTGAGCCGGCGCAGATTGAAGAAGAGCTTCTTCTGCGCGGCCGTGGTGCCGATCTTCACCAGCGACCAGGAGTGCAGGATGTATTCCTGCACAGCCGCACGGATCCACCACATCGCATAAGTCGCGAAGCGGAAGCCGCGATCGGGATCGAATTTTTCGGCGGCTTGCATCAGGCCGACATTGCCCTCGGCAACGAGGTCGGCGAGCGGAAGTCCGTAGCCGCTGAAGCCGCGCGCGATCTTGACCACGAGGCGCAAATGGCTGCCGACGAGCTGGTCAAGCGCGACGCGGTCGTTGCGGTCACGCCAAGCGAGCGCAAGCTCGTGCTCGCGCTCCGGGCTCAGCATCGGGTAGCGCTTGGCTTCCTCGACGAAACGGACCAGGCTTGAATCAAGTTTTGTGCTCATTGCCTCTCATCCAAATCTGGCGCCAGGTCCGGGCGCCTTCTCTCGCGACAGTGCCGACCGGTTCCCGGGGCATCGCGGCCGTATCGAGGTCTCCTGGCCTGAAAAAGCCGTCCCTCGTACCGTTAATAAATAGGCCGGTTCGGCAGGCCATTCAAGGACTGAATAGGTACTATTTCGCACTGCGAAATCGCAGGGCTGATCCGCGTCCTCGTTCTGGAACCTTTCGAATTAGAGCGACAAATCGACCTTTGGCTGAACGCCATGTTGTGAACTATCTTCTTGTTCTTGCTTCCTTTTCATCTGCTCATATTTGTCGAGCGCTTCGAGCATTTTCTGCGCGATCGGGTTGGTTGCGGGGACGGCGGTGTTGCGCACAGCGCTCGTGGGGCTTGGCGTTGCGGTCGCCGGACGAGCGGTCGCGGCAGGCGGAATTAAGGCCAGTCGTGGGCTCGATAATAGATTGCTGCTGAGTTCTAGCGGCACCGGTTGGTTGTTGAGAACTTGGCCGTTGGTCGCCCGGACGGTTGTGCTCTGGCGCTGGAAGCGCGGGTTCAGCGTCACGAAGGACTGTTCCGGCGTCGCCGGCGCGCTCGCTGCCTTTGGCGTGGTCTTGACCGGCGGCGGCGAGCGATAGAGGGCCGCTGCCAACTTGGTCGCCTGCTCCGGCGTTTCGTCGGCCGAAGAGACCGGCATGGCGTTTGCCGCCGTGCCCGGCGCCGTCATCGCTGCCACGGCGGCGGCACCGGCCTGAGCTTGGCTCGCTTGTGTTGCCGATTGGGCAAGCTGAGTTTTCGGCTGTGCCTCATCGCCGCGTGGCCCGAATACATCAGCCAGCATCTGCTCGCCGAGGTCTTCGCCCTTGGAATCCGTCAGCATGGTGCTGACAACCCCGACGCCGAAACCGATCGGGCCGCCATAAAGCGCGTCGCCAACGATCCGCGCGCCGCCCGAGGGCTCGTCGCCCGTCAAATAGCGGTAGATCGAGCCGATGACCGGCAAATGCTGGAGCGGATTGACGATGTCGAGCAGGTCTTTGAAGCTGAAGCTGCCATGCGACCAGAGCGACGGGCCTGACGACGGCGCGGCGGCGCTGGCATGTGTGGCACTGGCGGGAAGGACGGTGGCGGCGGCGACATCGGACATGGTTACTTCCTCTTAACCACGTCGGGTGCAAAGCCAGTGCCAAAAGCAAAAGCGCTGTAAATCAATGGCTTGGGGTGAGCGATCACCTGATTCGGGCAATTCCTGCCCGGCAAGCCTCGCCGCGCGCTAGAGCAGGTGACCGCCGCGCCGCGCCTTGGTGCGCAGATAGCGCTCGTTGTGCGCGGTGGCGGGGAAGGCGTGCGGTACGCGCTCGACCACGGTGATGCCGCAGCGGGTCAGCGCCGCGACCTTGGCCGGATTGTTGGTGAGCAGCCGCACCTGGGTGAAGCCCAGCTGCATCAGCATGGCGGCCGCCGGCAGATAGACCCGCTCATCCGCATCGAAACCCAGCAGTTCGTTGGCGTCGATCGTATCGAAGCCAGCGTCCTGGAGCTCGTAGGCACGCAGCTTGTTGGCAAGGCCGATGCCGCGGCCTTCTTGCGACAGGTAGAGCACGGCCCCGCCGCCGCTCTTGGCGATTTCGGCGATGGCGCCGCGCAGCTGATCGCCGCAATCGCAGCGCAAGCTGCCGAGCAGATCGCCGGTAAAGCATTCGGAATGCAGCCGTACCAGCGCGGGAGCCGCGGGATCGGGATCGCCGATCAGGATCGCGACATGCCCGATTCCGCCATCGCTCGGGCGGAAGTGAACGAGGCGCGTGTTTTCCGCATCCGCGAGCGGCACGCGCGCCTCGCTGATGATCTGCAGGCTGCGCGCCGACGCCTCCTGATAGGCGAAGACCGCATCGGCGGCGAGCTCGAGGAATCCTTCCTCGGTGACGAGGCGCGAAGCGGTCGCGGGCTCGGTCGCAGCCACCACCGCCGCCGGTAAAAGACGCGCGAGCTTCATGATCTCGACCGCGGCGCCGATCGTTTTGTCGCCTGCCGGCGCGCTGAGGCCGAGCCCGACCACCGCGGCACCGGGATCGGCAAGCTTCTGGATGAAGGTTGCTTCGGTGCCTTGCGGCAAAGCCAGCAACACGGTTCCGCCCGGTGCACTCGCGGCCGGCGCCAGGCCGAGCGCCGCGCCCCGCCGCCGCGTCAAGGCCAGCGCAAGCTTACCCTGCCCATACTTCGCGAGCTCCGCGAGGCTTTCGCCGTTGGCACTCTCCGCCGCCTCGATCGCGAAGCTGCGTCCGCCGCCGCGGAGGATGACGGCGCTACCGCGACGCAGATCGCCGATGGCGCGGTCGACCGCGCGCAGCATCCGCGCATCCTCGCCCGTGGTCGAAACCTTGCCGCTCAAACCGCCTCACTTTCAGTCTTGGGCCGCGCCACCAGCCAAGCCAGATCCACGCCGAATGAATAGACCAGCAACAGGAGTCCGACGAGGCAAATGACGCTTCCCCACAAGGGTGTTACCGGCGGCGCCAGGGCGAGGAGCAGCGCTACGAGCTGTACCACGCACAGGCTTTGCCGGCGCCGGCGCGGCGGCAGCGGAATCGCCAAGACCGGCCAGAGCCAGCCTCCCAGACTAAAGATATAGCGCATTGCCCCCGCTGCCAGTACCCAGGCTCCGGCTTGGCCCGCGCTCCAGACGAACGCTGCCAGGGCCAGGGTGATGAGCGGGTCGGCCTCCATGTCGAACCGGGAGCCGAAGGCGCTTGCCGTGCCGAGGCGCCGGGCGAGATAGCCATCGACGCCGTCGAGGCCGAGGGCGATCGTTCCGCCCCATAGCACCGTCCAGCGTAAGCCCGGTCCGGGCGCGATCCCGTTTGTCAGCGCAACGCCCGCCCAGGCGAGCACGGCGGCGCCAAAAGCGGCGCGGCTGAGCGTGACCCAGTTGGCGGCGCCGAAGGGATGCGGTACCGCTCGCAAAAAATTGTTTGTGCCCAAGCCTTAAACCCTGGCTCATTATGACAACGAGGAATGGTCTAGCATGCCAGATGAAGGGGACATAGCGGCGCGCCTCGACGCGCAATGGGGGGCCTTGTTGGCCTGCCGGCGGGGAGCCGCACCCGTGCCGGCGGCGGGGGTCCTGGCCGAGCTCTACGGACCGATCTGTACCATCCCCTCGGGCCAGGCTTTCACCGTCGCTCATCTTGCCCAAAGCCTCGATGGCAGGATCGCGACTGCTACCGGCGCCTCGCGCTGGATCTCGGGCGAGGAGGATCTCCACCACACCCATTGCATGCGCGCGCTCGCCGACGCGGTGGTGGTGGGGGCCGAGACCATCCGTCACGACGATCCGCTTCTCACGGTTCGCCGCTGCGCCGGCACGCACCCGGTGCGCGTCGTCATCGACCCTGACCGCAAGCTCGGGCCGCGCCATCGCGTCTTTACCGATGCGAGCACGCCGACCTTCGTGATCGCGGCCGAGGATTCTCCCAAGCGCGGTGCGCCGGGCTTTGCCGAGGTATTACGCTTGCCCCGCACCGAGGGGGTGATCGCGCCGGCGGCGATCCGCGCCGCGCTGGCCGCGCGCGGTCTCCACTGGCTCTTCATCGAGGGCGGGGGCGTCACCAACTCGCATTTCCTGCGCGCCGGCTCCCTCGATCGATTGCAACTTACCGTCGCGCCGATGATCCTCGGCTCGGGGCGGCCGAGCGTCACCTTGCCCGAGATCACGGCGCCGACTCTGGGCTTGCGTCCGCAAATTCGGCGCATCGCACTCGGTGAGGATGTGCTCTTCGAGTGCATCTTCGGTGCTGCGGATGGCGCTTGAGGCGCGCGCCTTCTGGCTCGCGGCGCTGGGGCGCGGTGAAATCCGCGCCGAGCGGCTGCGTGCGCCTAGCGCGGACGAGGTACTGGTGTGCGCGCTTGTCAGCGGCATCAGCCGCGGCAGCGAGAGCCTCGTCTTCCGCGGCGCCGTCCCGCCGAGTCAGTACGCATCCATGCGCTGCCCCTTTCAGGAGGGCGATTTTCCCGCGCCAGTGAAATACGGCTATGCCTCCGTCGGGATTGTCGAAGCGGGCGAAGCTGCGCTGATCGGGCGGCGCGTTTTCTGTCTTCACCCGCATCAGGATCGTTACGTCGTCCCGGCCGAGAGTGTCGTGCCCGTGCCCGACGCCGTGCCGGACAGACGCGCGGCGCTCGCCGCCAATATGGAGACCGCGCTCAACGCGCTGTGGGATGCGGGTCCGCTCTTGGGCGACCGTATCGCTGTCATCGGCGCGGGCGTGGTCGGCTGCCTCGCCGCCTCGCTTGCGGCGAAGCTGCCGGCCGCGCGTGTCCAGCTCATCGATATCGATCCGGCTCGCGCTGCGCTCGCGGCGGCGTTGGGCTGCGGCTTCGCGCTGCCCGAACATGCCACCGGCGATTGCGATTTGGTGATCCATGCGAGCGGCAGCGAGGCGGGACTCGCTACCGCGCTGCGGCTTGCAGGGTTCGAAGCGACGGTGATCGAGCTGTCCTGGTATGGAGACCGGCCGGTCGCGGCGCCGCTGGGCGAGGCGTTCCACAATCGCCGCCTGCGTTTGCAATCCTCTCAAGTCGGCTCTGAGGCGCCGGCGCGGCGCGCGCGGCGCAGCCGCCGCGACCGGCTCGCGCTCGCCTTGGATTTGCTCGCCGATCCCGTCTATGACCGCCTCGTCTCGGGCGAGTGCGATCTCGACGCGCTGCCGGAAGCCATGGCGCGGCTCGCCGTCGACCCGCGCGGGGCGCTCTGCCATATCGTTCGCTATCCTTGACGAGCCACGTCGCCGCGGCGGCGCGCGGCGCAATGAGCCGGAGGTTGCCGATGTACAGTGTTGCCGTCAGCGATCATGTGATGATCGCGCATAGTTTCGTCGGCGAGATCTTCGGTCCGGCGCAGCGCCTCCATGGTGCGACCTACGCGGTGGAAATGGAGCTTCGCCGCAAAGAGCTCGACGGTGATGGTCTCGTCTGCGATATCGGCAAGGCGCTGGAGACCTTGAAGGCCGTTCTGGCCGAGCTGAACTATCGCAACCTCGACGATTTGGCCGGCTTCAAGGGCCGCAACACCACGACCGAGTTCCTGGCCGGCGAGATCTTCCGCCGCCTGAAGCCGCGCATCGCCGCCGGCGCGCTCGGTCCCGGCACCGCCGGCGCGCTCGCCTCGCTGCGTGTCTCCTTGCGCGAATCGCCGGTCGCCTGGGCCGCGTTCGAGGGCCCGCTCTTGTGACCCTGACGCTCGTCGTTCCGGGCTCGATCGATCAGCTCACGGGCGGCTATCTCTTCGCCCGCCGCGTCGTCGACGGGCTGGCGCGGCGTGGCGAGACGGTCGAGGTGATGGAACTCGGCGGGCGCTTCCCCGATGCGGATGAGACGGCGCGCGTGGAAGCAGCCGCGGCACTGATGCGGCTCGGCCCGGACCGTGCCATCGTCATCGATGGGCTGGCTTTGGCCGGATTTGAGTTTTGCCTCGATCGCGCGGCGAAGCGAAAGCTGATCGCCTGGGTTCACCATCCGCTCGCGCTCGAGATCGGGCTCACCGCCGCCACGCAAGCGCGCTTTGCCGCGCTCGAAGCACGGTTGGTGCCGCGCTTTGATGGCGCGATCTGTCCGAGTCGCGCCACCGCCGATGCGGTCGCGGCTTACGGCATGGCGCCGGCGCGCATTGCGGTGGCGCCGCCGGGTACGGCGAAGCCCGCGCGTATACGATCGCGCGGACTGGTGACCGGACGCGTGCAGCTGCTGACCGTCGCGACGGTGACGCCGCGCAAGGGTCATCGCGTGCTGATCGAGGCGCTCGCGCGCCTGGGGCGTGGCGATTGGGCGCTACGCGTGATCGGCAGCCTTGCGCGCGACCCTGAATGTGTCGCGGCGCTAAGACACGCGATCGCCGTACATCGGCTCGAGTCCCGCATCACGCTGCTCGACGAGATGCCGCCCGAAGAAGTGAGTGCGGCTTATGACGCGGCCGATCTCTTCGTCCTGCCCTCCTTCCACGAAGGCTATGGCATGGCGCTGGCCGAAGCCTTGGCGCATGGCTTGCCGATCGTCTCGACCCGCGCCGGTGCCATTCCCGGCACCGTGCCCGATCGTGCGGGCATGCTGGTCGAGGCGGGCAATGTGGCGGCGCTTGCCGCCGCGCTCGAGCGCCTCCTCGATGACCGCGCTCAGCTTGCGCGCTTGGCTGAAGGCGCGCGCGTCGCGGGTGCCGCCTTGCCGAATTGGGACGAGGCGGTCGCGCAGTGGCGGCGCGAAATTGCGCGCCTCATCGCATGAGCAATTTCTCGCGCGATTGGCTGCGGCTGCGCGAAGCGGCGGATCTGGCATCGCGCGATCCGCGTCTTGCGCGGCGCTTTGCCGCCGCTTTGCCTCAGGCGCCCGGGCGGCTGCTCAGGCTGCTTGATCTCGCCGCCGGCAGCGGCGCCAATTGCCGCGCGCTGATGCCGCGCATCGCCGGCGATCAACATTGGATGCTGATCGATCGCGACCGCGATCTTCTCGCCGCGCAGGAGGAGGAAATGATTCTCTGGGCGCGGCGGCAAGGCTATCCCGTGCGCGCGGGCGGCGGGCGCGTCGTCATCACGCGCGGCGCGCACCACTGGGAAGTTGAGGGCCTGGACCTCGACCTCGCGCGGAATTTGAGCGGGCTTGCCAAGCTTGAGGCGGATGGCGTGACTACGGCGGCTTTGTTCGATCTGGTTTCGGCAGACTGGCTCGATGTTTTCGCGGTACGGCTCGAGGACCGCCGCGTGCCGCTGCTTGCCGCGCTCACGGTTGACGGCAGGCGCGAATGGGCGCCGGCCCTTGCCGGCGACGCGATCGTTTCTGCCGCCTTCCGCTCCCACCAGACGCGTGACAAAGGCTTCGGTGCGGCGCTGGGCGGGACGGCCACAGCC
>JBJKPV010000309.1:0-13049 GCA_046706015.1 Allostellaceae bacterium
GTCGAGCGCGGCGGGCTACACGGCCCCCTCGAGCGCTGGCGGGCCTTGCGCGACCGCATGCACGCCGAGATCTGCGAGCGCGGCTACGACGAGGCGCGCGGCGTCTTCGTGCAGCATTACGGCGGCAAGGCGCTCGACGCGGCGATGCTGCGCATCCCGCTGGTCGGATTTCTCCCGCCCGACGATCCGCGCGTCAAGCGTACCACCGAGGCGATCGCGCGCGAGCTCACGGTCGACGGTTTCGTGCTGCGCTATCAGGCCGATGACGGGTCCGACGGGCTACCCGCCGGCGAGGGTGCGTTCCTCTTGTGCAGCTTTTGGCTCGCCGATAATTTCGCGCTCATGGGCCGCCACGCCGAGGCACGCGCGCTGTTCGAGAAACTGCTCGCGATCCGCAACGATGTCGGCCTCCTGCCCGAGGAATACGATCCGCGCGCGCGGCGCTTCCTCGGCAATTTCCCGCAAGCATTCTCGCATGTCGGGCTGATCAACACCGCGCATAATCTTTCACGTACGCGTGGCCCGGCGCATCGCCGCGCCGGCCACTAAGGGTCGGAGGGCTTGCCTGATCGCGACGGGCGCGAGCGGCCGAGGATCAGGCCCAGCACCATGGCGCCGATCAGCACCTCGCGCTTGTGCTCGCGCATGAACTTGTCGGTGTCGAGCTGGCGCAGATAGTCGAGCAGCGCGGCAGCGGGCGCGCCGCGCGGTCGGCGCCAGAGCAAGCCGCCGAGAAAGAATAGCGCGATGCACAGCAGAAGCAGCGCGCCGGCCGTGACCAGCGCGGCCGCGACTTGTCCGTGCCACGTTGCGACATAGAGCCAGAGCGCGGCGACGACGCTCGCCGCCGCGGCCAGCGCCGCGACGCCGGCGAGCGCCGCGCACAGGATCGCAATTGCGCCGCGCGGGCCGAAACGGCTGCCCGCGTTGCGACGCATCAGCTCGGCGACGACCAAGGCCGCGAGTTTGAGCGCGCTCTCCATCGGATCGCGCTCAGCGCTTCAAGAGGTGCGCGCCGATGAAGCCCAGCCCGAAGGCGATGAGAATGCTCGACACGGGCCGTTCCTCGATACGGCGCGTCAGGGCGGCGAGCGTTTCCTCGCTCTCGCTCGACAACGCGTCGTAGAGGCGGCGCGTCTCGCCGGTGACGGTTTCCGTGGCGCTCTCCTTCGCGTGACTCATCAGCGCCGCGATATCCTTCTTGAGCGCGGCGATGTCCTCGACGATCGCGTCGAGATCTTGATGATCGCTCGCTCGGCTGCCATTGCTCATCGCCTCACCATCACCTTTTGTTTGACCTGTCCGCCGCGCGTCCGACCACCGCCCGGCATCAGAGCGGCGGCCGCCCGCGCCCGAGTAAGGACATTACCATGGCGATGACGAACAAGACCACGAAGATCAGGAAGAGAAGCTTCGCGACCCCGGCCGTTGCCACCGCAATGCCGGTGAAGCCAAGCAAGCCCGCGATGATGGCAATGACGAAGAAGATCGCCGCCCAATAGAGCATGATGCCCTCCGGATTAAAGCTTGGCCTGAAGATCCTGCCAATGGCGCTGGAGCTGGCGCGAGGCTTCCTCGAAGCGAGCACGCGCCTTCGCCCAATCCTGCGGCGCGGCGGTTTGCAGCTTGTCCCAATCGACCTTCCCATTCGTCCAGGCGTGATCGAGATCGCGGCGCGCCGCCGCGCTGATCTTGCTGCCCTTCGCCTTGGCCTGCTGCGACCAGTCCGCCATCCGCTGCTGCCATCGCTCGAAGTGCTGCTTGGCCTGGCGCATGTAATCCTCATGCGTGGCGCTCTGCGGCGCGGCTTGCGGCGGCGGTGCGGCGGGCGCGGCTTGGGCGCCAGCGACGCCCAGCAACAACGCAGCGGCGGCAATCGGTGCCAGTCGCGTGATCATCCGATCCTCCATGATGGTTGACCCACGGAGAATCAACGGAGAAAGGTGGCAAAGGTTGCCGCGGCGGAAGCCGCGCCGTTATCGCTTCGGCGGCATGCCGGTGAAGAAATCGTCGAAGGCAGGATCCCAGAGCCGGATGCCGCCGGTGATCCCGCCGCTATTCGCCGCGAGCTTCACATTCGCGGGAAGATCGAAATCGATTACGCGCGCATTGCCGCCGCCCAGATGCAGCGTGTCGTAGTTGATCAGCGTCTCGACGATCGTGATCGCGCGACGCACGCGCCGGTTCCAGCGCTCGCGCCCTTTGCGCTTGAGCACGGCGTCGCCGAGATATTCGTCGTAAGTCTTCTTCTTGTGGATCGGGTGCTGTCCCAATTCGAGATGCGGCAGCAGCCTACCGTCGAGAAAGAGCGCGGAGCCGACACCGGTGCCGAGCGTCAGCACGCATTCGAGCCCCTTGCCGTCGATCACGCCGAGCCCCTGCACATCGGCGTCGTTGAGAATCCGCACCGCCTTCTTCAGCCGATCCGCCAACGCCTGCGCCAGCGCGAAGCCGCGCCACGCCGGCGTGCCGAGATTGGGCGCGGTGTGCACCACGCCTTTGCGGATATAGCCGGGAAATCCCGCGGAGATGCGATCGCAGGCAGGCAGTTCTTCGGCCAAACTCGCGATCACGCTCAACACCGCCGGCGGTGCCGGATGCGCGGGGGTGGCGCGGCGCATCTCGGGCGCCGCCATCTGGCCGCCGGCATCGAGCACCGAAGCCTTGATATGCGTGCCGCCGATATCGATGGCGAGGGTGAGAAGTTGCTTTGATTCGGCCATCAACGGCGCTCCATCCCCGCGGCCGCGCGGTCGACGAACCAGCTAGTGCGCCCGACCGCGCGGATTTGCGCAGCGGGTAGATCCGCGCCGCCGCGGACCCGCGCCAGGATATCGCGCTTTCCCGTGCCGTCGACGAGAAAGGCGATCTCGCCGCTGCGCGCCAAGGCCGGAAAGGTCAAGGTGATGCGCGGCTCGCCCAAGCCTTCGGGCACGGCGCGGACCCAGCGCTTGCCCTCCTCGAGCGCTGCGACACCGGGAAAGAGCGAGGCGGTGTGGCCGTCGGGCCCGAGACCGAGCAAGCTTGCATCGAAGAGCGGCGCGCCGCCGCGCGACGCGGCGAAATCGCGCAAGCTGCGCTCGTAAGCGGCGGCCGCATCCTCGATCGCCCCCGCGGTCGGGATCGGATGAAGATTGGCTTGCGGCGCCGGAACATGATCGAACAGCGCGAGCCGCGCCATGCGGTAATTGCTGCGCGGATCGTCTTGCGGCACGAAGCGCTCATCGCCCCAGAACCAATGGAGCAGCGGCCAAGGCAGGCGGTCGCGATAGGGCGGTAGCGCCAGGCGCTGATAGAGCATGCGCGGCGTCGATCCGCCGGAAAGACACACCGCGCCGCCCGTCCCGACGCGCTCGATAAGCCATTGCGCCGCCGCCTCTGCCACCGCCGAGGGACCGGGAAGCACCGTCAAATCCTCGGCTGGCTTGGTTTCAGCGCGCGCCGTCATTTGTCGCTCCAGCGCGCGATCGGCCGCCAATGCCGTCCCTCGCGCGCGACCAGATCGTCGGCTTCGGGCGGGCCCTCGCTGCCGGCGGGATAGAGCGCGAGATCGCGCGCCGGCGCGTCCTGCCAATCGTCGAGCAGCGGCTGCACGACGCGCCATGCGGCCTCGACCTCCTCGGCCTGCTGGAACAAAGTGCAGTCGCCGATCATGCAATCATAGATCAGCGTCTCGTAGCCCGTGCTCGGCGCCGCCGCGAAATAGTCGCGATATTTGAAATCCATGCGCACGCCGTCGAGCAGCAGCCGCGGCCCCGGCATCTTGGCGTTGAATTGCAGCGCGATCCCTTCGTCCGGCTGGATGCGGATGGCAATGAAATTCTCGGCGAGCCTTTCGACCGGCGTTTCGCGGAAGAGCGTGAAGGGCGCCTCCTTGAACTTGATCGCGATCTCGGTGCGGCGCGCGGCCAGCGCCTTGCCGGTGCGCAGATAGAACGGCACGCCGGCCCAGCGCCAATTGTCGATCTCGAGGCGCAGCGCGACATAGGTCTCGGTCGAGCTGCCCGGCGCGACATCGGGCGTATTGCGATAGCTCGGGATCGCGGTGCCATCGACCGATCCCGCCTCGTATTGACCGCGCACGGCGTCGCGCATCGCCGCCTCGGGCGAATAGACCTGCACCGCGCGCAGCAGCTTCGCCTTCTCGGCACGCACCGATTCCGCGTCGATGCGCGCCGGCGGCTCCATCGCGACCAGACCCAGGAGTTGGAAGAGATGGTTCGGCACCATGTCACGCAGCGCGCCAGTGCCGTCATAGAACTTCCCGCGTCCGCCCACCGAGAGCGTCTCGGCGACGGTGATCTGGACGTGATCGATGCGGTCGCGGTTCCACAGTGATTCGAACAGTCCGTTGGCGAAGCGCAGCGCGAGGATGTTCTGCACCGTCTCTTTGCCGAGATAGTGATCGATGCGAAAGAGCTGATGCTCGGCAAAGACCGCGAGCAGCGCCGCGTTGAGCGCATGCGCGGAGGCAAGATCGACACCGAAGGGCTTTTCGATGATAAGACGGCGCCAGCAGCGCTCCTCGCGCGCCAGTCCTTCTTGCCCGAGATGGTGCACGATGTGACCGAAGGCAGTCGGCGGCGTCGCGAGATAGAAGAGAACGTTGCCACCACGCTCACCGCCGCATTTGGCGAGCGCTTCCGTCAGTTTCTGATAGGTCTTGGGATCGTCGAAATCGCCGGTGATGTAACTCAATCGCTCGAGCAGCCACTGGCTGGTCGCGGGCGCGGGCGTGACGCCGGCAAAGGCATCGACGCCCTCTTTGATGCGCTGACGGAACGCGTCGTCGGAAAGGTTGGAGCGCGCCACGCCGATCACCGAGAATCCCTCGGCCAGCAAATCCTCCGCGGCCAAGTGATAGAGCGTCGGCGCGAGCAAGCGCCGGGTCAGATCGCCCGAGGCGCCGAAAATGACCAAGGTGCAGGGATCGGCGCGGCGATTCCCGCCGCCCTTCGCGGCATCCGTTGCCATGACGCTCACCGCGACTTGGGTTCGACGTGGCCGCCGAAGCCGTGGCGCATCGCCGAAAGCAATTTGTCGGCATAGCCCGCCTGCTCGCGCGAGCGGAAACGGGCATAGAGCGCAGCCGACAGCACGGTCGCCGGCACCGCCTCGTCAATCGCCGCCGCAAGCGTCCAGCGCCCCTCGCCCGAATCGGCGACCACGCCGGCATAGTTCGTCAGCGCCTGATCCTCGACCAGCGCCGTCGCGATCAGATCGAGCAGCCAGGACGAGATCACGCTGCCGCGCCGCCACACCTCGGCGATGTCGGCGAGATTGAGCGTCAGCCGCCGCTCCTCGGGAAGCTCCTCGTGATCGGCGTGCTTCAGGATATCGAAGCCTTCGGCATAGGCCTGCATCAGCCCGTACTCGATGCCGTTATGCACCATCTTGACGAAATGCCCCGCACCGTTGCCGCCGGCGTGGATATAGCCCTTCTCGGCGCGCGTCTCGGGCCCCTCGCGCTCGGCCGTGCGCGGAATGCTGCCGGGACCCGGCGCGAGCGTCTCGAAGATCGGCTCGAGACGATCGACCACCGGCTTCTCGCCGCCGATCATCAGGCAATAACCGCGCTCCAGCCCCCAGATGCCGCCGCTGGTGCCGACATCGAGATAATGAATTCCTTTTGCGGCGAGCGCCTTGGCACGCCTGATATCGTCCTGCCAGAAGGAGTTGCCGCCGTCGATCACGACGTCGTCGCGGCTCAACAGTCGCGCCAGTTGATCGACCGCGCCGTCGGTGATCGCGCCCGCCGGCAGCATCAGCCAGATCGCACGCGGGGCTTTCAGCCGCGCGACCATGTCCTCGAGCCCTTGCGCCGCGACCGCCGTTGCGTCCTGCGTCGTCGCGCGAATCGCCTTGGCGTCGCGATCATAGATCACGCATTCATGCCCTTTGGCGACGAGACGGCGGACGATGTTGCTGCCCATGCGGCCCAAGCCGACGATTCCGATCTGCATGATCAATATCCTTTCGCGTTCGTGGCCCTGTTCCCTCGTTCCGCTCTTTATGTGCTCATTCGCGCGCCAATCGCCAGCGCAACGTGACAAGAAGTCGTCACGTACCCCGTACCATCGCGCCGGCCAGCACCTCCTCCACATCGACTATATCGCAGCGTCCGAGTCAATCACGCGGACACCAACATGTCACAGTGAAAGTCATGATTATGTCGGAAATATGGAACGGCAATACGTAAAACCGCCGCAACCGAGGTCTTTCCTTGACGCACTGATTTTTCTCTTCGACTGCGGACAATCAATGCCCAGATGTTTTTCTCCGGTTCGGTCTTCGTCCTTCGCGGACGATCCCCTCGCGCATCGGCGCGCGAGTTCGACAGTAGAAGTTCAGCAGTAGAGACGCATCGCCCGAACCGGTGCATCCGAAGCTCATCAAGGAGTACGCCGATGACCGAAGCTTTTCATGACGACGTCACGCAGCATTTGTGTCGCCTTCAACGATTCGCGCGCCGGCTCGCCGGCAGCCCCAGCTTCGCCGACGACCTCGTGCAAGAGACCGTGTTGCGCGCGTTGATCCACGCCGACCAGTTCCAGCCCGGCACCAATCTCCTTGCCTGGCTCATGACGATTCTGCGCAACACCTATTTCAGCGAGAAGCGGCGCGAGCGGCGTTTGACCGATCTCGATCCCGAGATGGCGGCGGCGCTGCCGGCGGTCGGCGGCCAACAGGAATGGCACGCGCAATGGCGCGACGTCGCCGAGCGCTTCGAGCAGCTCCCGGATGTCCAGCGTGAGGCGATCCTGCTCGTCGGCGCCCAGGGGTTCTCCTATCATCACGCCGCACAGATTGCCGGCTGCGCGGTCGGCACGATGAAGAGCCGCGTCTCGCGCGCACGCCAGCAGCTCCAGTCGCTCATCGACGGCGGCGAAGCGCGCGCCTGGGAAGCCCCCTCGCACCGCATCGAGTCTCGTGCCGCAGCGAACTGAGCGCCGGGGCCGCGATCGCTCAGCGTTGCGCCACACGCGGCAGGCCCGCCAGCAGCGGCACGAAGCGCACCTTGCACAGTTCCTCGGCCGTGAAGCGCTCGCCCTGGCGGCGGATGCGCAGCAGCGTCTGGTCGCGCTTCTCCGCGCCCACCGGCGCCACCAGCACCCCATCCTCGGCGAGGCTCAAGAGCAGCGCGTCGGGCACGGTCTCGGCCGCGGCGGTGACGATGATGCGGTCGAAGCGCGGCTGCTCGGGCCAGCCCTTGGTGCCGTCGCCGAAGCGCAAGGTGATGTTGTGCAGCCGAAGCTGGCGGAAGCGCTCCTCCGCCGATTTGAGCATCGCGCGATGGCGCTCGATGGTGAAGACGCGGCGCGCGAGCTTCGCCAGCACGGCGGCCTGATAGCCCGAGCCGGTGCCGATCTCGAGCACGATGTGGCGCTCGTTGACCTCGAGCGCTTCCGTCATCAGCGCCACGATCTGCGGCTGGCTGATGGTTTGGCCGTGGCCGATCGGCAGCGCCACGTTCTCATAGGCGCGCACGCGAAAGGTCGCCGGCACGAAAAGCGCGCGCGGCACACGCTCGAGCGCGCCCAAGACGCGCGTATCGGTGACGCCGCTCGAGCGCAATTCGAGAATGAGCTTCGCGACGGACTCGACTTCGCTCACGCCAGCGCTTTCTTCAAAGCCGCGAGCGCCTTGCGGTTGGTCAAGTCGAGAAAGATCGGCGTGACCGCGACCTTCCCCTCGGCCACCGCGCGCACATCGCTGCCGCGCGGCGTGCGCGCCTCGTCGCGCTGCGGCCCGATCCAATAATAGGGCCGGCCGCGCGGATCGAGCCGCTGCAAGAGATGGTCGCCGATCTTGTGCCCGCCCTGCGCCGCCGCGACGATGCCGCGGATTTTGGCCGGCGGCAGATCCGGGAAATTGACGTTGTAGAATGAGTCACGCGGCCAGGGCAGTTGCGCGAGCCTGCGGATCACCTTCGGCGCCAGCGCCGCCGCGGTCGTCCAGCGCGGCGGCCCGTCCTCGGCGATGTGCTGCGACAGCGCGATCGCCTTGACGCCGAGCAAGGTCGCCTCCATCGCCGCGGCGATGGTCCCGGAATAGGTCACGTCCTCGCCGGTATTGCCGCCGGCATTGACGCCCGAGAGCACGAGATCCGGGCGCTTGTCCTCGAGCAGCGCGTTGATCGCGACGAGGATGCAATCGGTCGGCGTGCCGTCGACGGCGAAACGCCGGGGTCCGAGCTTCCGCACGCGCAGGGGCCGCTGCAAGGTGAGCGAATGGCTGGCGCCGCTCTGTTCCTGTTCCGGCGCCACCACCCAGACGTCGCGGGCGAGGCTCCGCCCGATCCGCGCCAGGAGCTTGATCCCCGGCGCTTCGATGCCGTCGTCGTTGCAGATGAGGATGCGCGCGCGGGCGAGATCGATGCGCGAGAGCCTTCGGCGCGGCTCAGCCATCGCGCATCAGGACCTCGAGCCCGCCGAGATAGGGCCTGAGCACCGGCGGAATGGCGATCGAGCCGTCCGCTTGCTGGTGATTCTCCAAGACGGCGATGAGCGTACGCCCGACCGCGAGGCCCGAGCCGTTGAGCGTGTGGACGAAGCGCATGCCCTTGCCGCCCTTGGGCCGAAAGCGCGCAGTCATGCGCCGCGCCTGATACTCGCCGCAATTGGAGCAGCTCGAGATCTCGCGATAAGCGCTCTGCCCCGGCAGCCACACCTCGATATCGTAAGTTTTGCGCGCGGCCGCGCCCATATCGCCGGTACAGAGCAGCATCACGCGATAAGGCAGATCCAGCCGCTTCAGCACTTCCTCGGCGCATGACGTCATGCGCTCGTGCTCGTCGCCCGAATGATCGGGATGCGCGATCGAGACCAGCTCGACCTTGTTGAATTGATGCTGGCGGATCATGCCGCGCGTGTCCTTGCCGGCGGCACCCGCCTCGGAACGAAAGCAGGGCGTCCAGGCGGTGAAACGCAGCGGGAGCGCCGCCTCGTCCAAGACCTCGCCGGCGACGAGATTGGTCAGCGGCACCTCGGCCGTGGGGATGAGCCAGAGGCCGGTGGTGGTGCGGAAGAGATCGTCGGCGAATTTCGGCAGCTGCCCGGTGCCGAAAGCAGTCTCGTCGCGCACCAGGAGCGGCGGCGCGATCTCGGTATAGCCGAATTCCCGCGTGTGCAGATCGAGCATGAACTGCGCCAGCGCGCGCTCCAGCCGCGCCAGCCCGCTTTTCAAGACGACGAAGCGCGCGCCCGAGAGCTTGCCGGCGCGCGCGAAATCCATCTGGCCCAAGGCTTCGCCGAGCGCGACGTGGTCCTTGGCGGCGAAACTCATCGCCCGCTTCGTGCCATGCTGGCGGATCAGCTTGTTGTCGTGCTCGTCCTTGCCCTCGGGCACGTCATCGGCCGGAAGATTGGGAATGCCGGCCAAGAGCGCGTCGATCTCGGCCTTGCGGCGTGACGCCTCGGCCTCGAGCCGCGCCTCTTCGTCCTTGCTCTCGGCGACGCGGCGCATGAGCTCGCCGGCATCGCCGCCCTTGCTCTTCAACGCGCCGATCTCGCGCGCGAGCTTGTTGCGCTCGGCCTGCATCTCCTGCGCCTGGGTCTGGGCCTCGCGCCAGTGGCGGTCGAGCGCCAAGATCTCGGGCGTCTTCGCGGGCAAGCCGCGCCGCGCGAGGCCGCGGTCGAAAGAATCTGGATCGTCGCGAATCGTCTTGAGATCGAACATGGAGCGCTCAGCCAGCTAGTGTCCCGATTCCGAAATTCGTCCCATCTCTATATCGGCTCTCGGCGAATTTCGGAATCGAAAGGACACTAGAAAACTATTGAACCTCGTGTCGTCCTGGTTTCGAAGTTCGCCAGGCCCGGATATCGGCGAGGTGGCGAACGTCGAAACCACGACACGAGCCAGGAACGGCGTCAGGTATAGAGAATGGAAGCCGCTCTATGAAGTATTTTGTCCCCCAGCCGCTTCTTCGGCCTCGCGCTTGGCGCGCTGCTTCTCCACCATCTTGCAGGAGATGATCGAGATCTCGAACAGCAGGATAAGCGGCAAGGCGAGCGAGATCTGGCTGAAGATATCGGGCGGCGTCAGCACGGCGGCGACGACGAAGACCAGCACGATCGCGTAGCGCCGCTGCTTGGCGAGCCAGCCCGAGGTGACGAGCCCGACCCGCGCCATCAAGGTCAGCAGCACCGGAAGCTGGAAAGCGAGGCCGAAAGCCAGCATCAGGCGCATGACCAGGGTCAGGTATTCACTGACCTTGGGCTCGACTTCGATCGGCAAGGTGCCGTCGCCGCCGGGCGATTGGAAGCTGAGAAAGAAGCGCCACGCCACCGGAAAGAGCACGTAATAGACGAGCGCGCCGCCAAGAATGAAGAGCAACGGCGTGGCGATGAGATAGGGCAGAAAGGCGCGCCGCTCCTTCTTATAGAGGCCGGGCGCGACAAACATCCAGATCTGGCTCGCGATGATCGGAAAGGCGAGACAGAACGCCGACCAAAAGGCAACGCGCAGATCGGTGAAGAAGGCCTCGGTAAGATCGGTATAGATGAGATGCCGGCCGGGCTGGCCGGCGAGCGCGTTGGCCAAGGGCTGGGCGAGAAAATTATAGATCGTGTGGCTGAAATACCAGCACGGCGGGAGCATGACCACGAGCGCGAGCGCGGAATAGACGAGGCGCTTGCGCAGCTCGATGAGATGTTCGAGCAGCGGCATCTTGCCGTGCTCGAGTTCGTCCTCGCTGTCGCTCATTTAGCCCGTATGCGGCTCGTAGCCCGTATGCGGCTCCGCGCCGGGCGCCGCCGGTTTTTCCGTCTCCTCACGCGGTGCGGCCGGCAGTGCGGCGCTCTCGGATGGCGCCGGCGCTGGTACAGCCGCCGTCTCGGACTTGGTCTCGGCCTCCGGCTTCGGCTGCTCGATCAGCGGATTGGTCAACAGCGGATCGCTCAGCGAATGCTCCAGCTCGCCGCCCGGATCGATCGCGTTGCGGATCTCGTGCTCGACGTCGAAGCTCGTCGCCTTGTCGAAATGCTTCTTGACCTCGTCGAGCTCGGCCTCGCGCATCATTTGGTCGACGCTGCCCTGGAATTCGCGCGCGACCGAGCGCGCTTGACGCACCCAATAGCCGACGACGCGCATGACCCGCGGCAGATCCTTGGGCCCGATGACGACCAGCGCCACCACGGCGATCAAAGCCAGCTCCGACCACGAGAAATCGAACATCGCCTATGCCGCTGCCATCCTTGGCATTTTAACGCGGCGGATCATGGCAGAACGCGCCCGCCGCCGCAACGCGGGGTGGCAGGATGTCACGCCGGATCGGGCGGATCGTCCGCGGGCGCGCTCGCCGGCTCTAGCGCGGCGTCTTCTTCCGCGGAGCCGTCTTCCGCAGCGTCTTCTTCCGCGGCGTCCTCGCCCGCCTCCGCCTCGTCGGCCTCGTCCGTCTCCGCCGACGCATCCGGCAGCCGGTCGCCGCCAATGGTCTCGCGCAGGGTCGCGACCGGCCGCGGCCCGACCAGCCCGGCCGCGCGCAACTCGTCGATGCCGGGCAGATCGGCGAGGCTTGCGAGCCCGAAATGCAGCAAAAAGGCGTCGGTCGTGACCCAGGTCGCGGGGCGCCCCACGGTCTGCTTCCTGCCGCGCGGCAAGATCCAGCCCGCTTCCATCAGCGTGTCGAGCGTGCCCCGGCTGATGACGACGCCGCGGATCTCCTCGATCTCGGCGCGCGTCACCGGCTGGTGATAGGCGATGACCGCCAAGGTCTCGATCGCTGCGCGCGACAGCTTGCGTCCGACCTTCTGCGTCAGCTTCAGACGCGGCGCGAGATCGGGCGCGGTGCGCAAGGTCCAGCCGCCCGCGACTTGCACGACATTGACGCCGCGCGTCTCGTATTGCGCGACCAACTCGTGCAGCAGCGCCGGAACATCCGCGCCTTCGGGCATGCGCGCCTTGATGCCCGCTTCGTCGAGCGGCGAGGACGCGGCAAAGAGCAGCGCTTCGAGCAGGCGCAAGGCCTCCTGCTTCTCGCTCTCGTCGACGTTCTGCGTATCAGGCGTGTCTTCTGTCTCGGTCAAGCTCATAGCGTCTCTTGCGTGAGGCTGCGGAGATAGATGGGGCCGAAGGGCTTGTCCTGGCGGAGCTGAAGCTTGCCGGCGCGGACCAGCTCGAGGCTCGCGGCCAGGGTCGCGGCGACCGCCGAGCGCTGCACCAGACCCGGCACGAGACCGCGCGGCAGAAAGCTCAGGAGCGTGCGCCAATCGGGCACGCGCCCGAGGAACCGCTCGAAGCGCTGCAGCGCATCCTCCATCGAATAAAGCTCGGGCGCCTCGATGTGCAGGATGCCGCCCTCGGCGCGGCCGCGCTCCTCGCCATAAGCCCGCAACAGGTCGTAAAGCGATGCCTCGTAGACCGGGATAAGCACGCGCGGCAGCCCCTCGGGCACGCCGCGTCCGAAGACGTCGCGGCCCAGAAGGTCGCGCGCGAACAGTTGTTGCCCCGCCTTCTGCATCGCTTCGAGGCGCAGCAATTGATGCGCCAGCGCCGCCGCCATTTCGGCGCCGCTCGGCTCCTCGGCCTCTTCGGGTTGAGGCAGCAGCAGACGCGATTTGAGATAGGCGAGCCAGGCCGCCATCACGAGATAATCGGCGGCGATCTCGAGGCTCAGGCGCCGCGCCGCGGTGATGTAAGCGAGATACTGATCGGCGAGCTTCAGGATCGAGATCTTGGTGATGTCGACCTTCTGCTCGCGCGCCAAGCTCAGGAGAACGTCGATCGGTCCCTCATAGCCTTCGAGATCCACCACCAGTTCGGAGGTGGGCTGACGCTCGGGCTTTTCGATCTCGAACGGCTCCACGTCGCTCATGCGGCGAGGCCGGTGATCTCGAACACGAGATGTCGCAGCCAGTTGGACGGACCGGCGAGCAGATAGCTGATGACGTTCCAATTCATGTTCAGTTGCTGTCCGACCAAGGGAACGAAGAACAACAACGTGATCAGGATCAACATCCCATAGCGCTCGGTGCGTGCCAACGGAATGGCGAGCATGTCGGGCAGCAGCCCGACCGCGACGCGGCCGCCATCCAAGGGCGGGAGCGGGA
>JBJKPV010000310.1:0-6003 GCA_046706015.1 Allostellaceae bacterium
GACAGGCGTTGAACGGACTCGCGCGCTCGGGCTTGCCGCTCGCCCTCTTGCCGCTCGGCACGGCCAATGTGCTGGCGAACGAGCTCGGCCTGCCGCGCGACCTCGACGCGCTTGCCCGGATCGCCGCCTTCGCCCCGGCGCGGACGGTCTGGCCGGCCGAGATCGCCAGCGCCGCCCATGCCGAGCCGTGGCGCTTTCTGCTGATGGCCGGCGTCGGCTTCGATGCCGAAGTCGTGGCGCATCTCGACCTCCGCTTGAAGCGGCGCATCGGCAAGGGCGCCTACGCGCTGGGAAGCCTTGCTCAGCTCCTGCGCCGCGCTTGCGCGGTCGACGCGGTGATCGACAATGCGACGCTGCGGCCCGCATCGCTCGTCGTCGCCCGCGCGCATTTCTATGGCGGCCGCTTCGTGCTTGCGCCCAAAGCGCGGCTCGGTGAGCCGCGACTCCACGCCGTGGTCTTTCCCGACGCATCGCGTCTGGCGTCGCTGCGTTATATGGCGGCGGTAGTCCTCGGCTGCCTTGCGCGTCAGCGCGACGTCGCGGTTCGGTCCGCCGAGCGGATCGAGTTGCGCGGTCCCGCCGGCGTGCCGGTGCAGATCGACGGCGATATCCGCGCGCATCTGCCGGCCAGCATCCGCCTCGCCGCCTCGCCGATCGCGATTATTTCGTGACCGCGCCGCCGCCGGTGGAGCAGGCGGCGCGAAGAGTGAAGTCCAGCCGCCGCCGGTGGAGCAGACGGCGCGAAGAGTAAAGACCAGCCGCCGCCGGTGGAGCAGACGGCTCGAAACTAGGCCCCCGCCACCGTCATGCCGTCGATGCGCAAACTCGGCGCGTCGATGCCGGTGCGGAACTGAAGGTCGTTCGCCACCGTCAGATGAAGGAACATGTCCTTCAGGTTGCCGGCGATGGTCATCTCGCTCACCGGAAAGGCGAGCGCGCCCTTCTCGATCCAGAAGCCGGCGGCGCCGCGGCTGTAATCGCCGGTCACGCCGTTGACGCCCATGCCCATCAGCTCGCCGACATAAAGGCCGCGCTCGATGTCGCCGACGAGCTCCTGCGCCGTGACCGGGCCCGCTTCCAGATAGAGATTGCTCGGGCTCGGGCCGGGCGGGCCTGAGGTGCCGCGGCTGCCATGCCCAGTGCTCTTCATGCCCAACTGCCGGGCCGAGCGCTGATCCAACAGCCAGGTCTGGAGCACGCCGTCCTCGACGATGGCGCGGCGCGCGGTGCGCACGCCCTCGCCGTCGAAGGGTCTCGCCCGGAGGCCGCGGCGGCGAAGCGGATCATCGATCACCGCGACGCCCGGCGGCATGATGCGCTGGCCGAGCTTATCTTTGAGAAAGCTCGTGCCGCGCGCGATCGCCGGGCCGCTGATGGCGCCGACGAGATGGCGCAGCATCCCGCCGGCGACGCGTGGGTCGAACACGACCGGCACCTGGCAGGTTGCGACCTTGCGCGCCTTCAAGCGCTTCACCGCGCGCTCGCCCGCGCTGCGGCCGACCTTCGCGGGATCGAGCAGGTTGGCGCCCCAGATCGCGCTCGAGAAATCATAGTCGCGCTCCATGCCGGTGCCGCTGCCGGCCAGCACTGCGACGCTGACGCTGTGATGGGTTCCGCTGTAGGCGCCGGCAAAGCCGTTGGACGCGGCGAGCGCGACGCTCGACCGGCTCCAGCTCGCTTCGGCACCTTCGGAGTTGGTGACGCCCGCGACCGCGCGCGCGGCATCCTCGGCCATGCGGGCGCGCTCGATCAGGGTCTCGGGCGCGGGCTCTTGCGGGTCGACTAGGTCGAGATCGGGCCAGTCGCGCGCCAGCTCCGAGGCATCGGCGAGGCCGCAATAGGGGTCCTCCGGCACCGTTTTCGCCATCGCGATGGCGCGCTCGATCAGCCCATCCAGCGCCGCGCGGCTGCGATCATTCGACGAGACGATCGCCTGGCGCTTGCCGATCAGGACGCGCAAGCCGAGATCATAGCCCTCGGCGCGCTCGAGCTTCTCGATCTTGCCGAGGCGCTGCGCGTGGCTGAGCGCGGCGCCCTCGACCAGCAGCGCGTCGGCGGCGTCAGCCCCGGCCTTGCGGGCACGCGCGATCAGATCGTCGAGCAGCGATAAGGCGTCGGGGGCGGTGTCACTCTTGGCTTGCATGGGCGGTCTCTGCTCCGGGCATCCCGTGACATATAGCGAGCGTTCCCCCGCGCGTCATCCCGGCGGCCTCAGTCCGGCAAAAGGCGCCAGATCCGTGTTTCGCGCTCGGTGCGATCCTCGAGATCGAGCGGCGTCGGCACGCGGTAGCAGGCGATCTCGGTCAAGCCGGATTTCGGCAGATAGGCGCGGCCCGGATCGCCCAACAGCACCGTGACGCCGGTTTGCGCGAGCTGGCGCAGCCAGGCGGCGAGCCTTCCTGCGAGCGGCTGCTCGTAGCACATATCGCCGACCAGGACGATGTCCCAGGGCGGATCGGCACGGTCGATCGCGTCGCCGGCTTCGATCGCGACCTGGACGTCGTTCAGGGCGGCGTTGAGCGCGATCGCGGCGATCGCGAAACTGTCGATCTCGGTCGCGGTGACATGCCGCGCGTCGGCCTTCGCCGCCGCGATCGCAACCAAGCCGGAGCCGGCGCCGAAATCGAGCGCGGCGCGCCCCGCGACGAGCGCGGGGTGATCGAGCACGTGGCGCGCCAAGGCTTGGCCGCCCGCCCAGGCGAAGGCCCAGTAAGGCGGCGGCAGCTGGTTGCGCGCGAGCTCGGCTTCGGTCGCCTGCCACAGCGGCGTGACCTCGCTCGCGAGGTGAAGCCGGATCTCGGGCACGAGCGGCGATGTCGCGATCGCGGTTTGGGCGCCGATGAAGCGGGCCGCGTCAGAGGACATGGGCGGCGACGATGCCGATGAGCAGAAGCCAGCCGGTGACGCGGTTCAATTTGAATTTGGCGAGGCAATCCGCCGAATCGTCGAGCTGGACCTTCGCCGCCTGCCAGCACAGCTGGAAGAAGACGAGGACGAGCGCCGCGCGAAAGAAGAGACCGAGCCCCGCCGCTTCGCCGCACGCGGCCCAAAGGACGACCGCCGCGATATAGAAGAGAAAGAGGAACGGCCGCGTGCGCGGCCCCAGCGCGAGTGCCGAGGATTTGACGCCGATCAGCACGTCGTCGTCCTTGTCCTGGTGCGCGTAGATCGTGTCGTAGCCGAGCGTCCAGGCGATGCCGCCGATATAAAGCAGCAGCGCGGGCCAGCGCAGATCGCCGCGCACCGCTGTCCAGCCCATCAGCGCGCCCCAATTGAAATTGAGGCCCAAAAAGAATTGCGGCCAATAGGTGAAGCGCTTCATGAAGGGATAGGTGCCGATGAGCGCGATCACCGCGATGCCCAGCGCGATCGAGAGCGCATTGAGCGAGAAGAGAATGGCGGCGCCAATGGCGAGCTGGAACGCCATGAAGGCGATGGCGGCACGCAGGCTGACGGCGCCGCTCGGAATGCGCCGCGTGCGCGTGCGCTCGACCCGCCCGTCGAAATCACGATCGACGATGTCGTTGAAGGTGCAGCCGGCGCCGCGCATCACCACGGCGCCGATGCCGAAAAGCGCCATCAGATACCAATTGGGCCAGCTGTCGGCCGCCAGTGCGATTCCCCACCAGCACGGGAAGAGCAGCAGCCAGGTGCCGATCGGGCGATCAAGCCGGGCGAGGCGCGCGTAGGGGCGCAGCGGATTGGGCATGTAGCGATCGACCCAGTCGCCGGCATGGATATCGGTCATGGGCGCGAGCATGATCGCGCCGCGTGCTAAGCTCAAGCGGCCATGCGCGCGAAACTGCAAACGCGACTCTTTGTCGAGGCCGATCTTGCCCCGGGCGAAACGCTCACCCTCTCGCCCGAGCAGACGCATTACTTGAAGACCGTGCTGCGGCTGAAGGAGGGTGCGGCGATCGCGATCTTCAACGGCCGCGGCGGCGAGTATCGCGCGCGCATCGCTGCATTCGGGCGCGGCTGGTGCGAGGTCGCGCTTGAAGCGCAGACGCGCCCCCAGGGCGATGATCCCGATCTCTGGCTCCTCTTCGCGCCCATCAAGCGCGCGCGTATCGATTTTCTCGTCGAGAAGGCGACCGAGCTCGGCGTCAGCGCGCTCTATCCGGTGATGACGCGCCACACCGCGGTCGAGCGCGTCAACCTCGCGCGGCTGCGCGCCAACGCGATCGAAGCCGCCGAGCAGAGCGAACGGCTGAGCGTGCCCCTCCTCCACGCGCCGCAGCCGCTCGAGCGGGTGCTCGACGCGTGGGATGCGTCGCGTCGGCTTCTCTTGTGCGATGAATCGGGCACCTCGCCGCCCATCGCAACGGCGCTTGCCGGCGCGCGGGCAGGCAAGTGGGCGGTACTCGTTGGGCCCGAAGGCGGCTTTGCCGAGACGGAGCTTGACGCCCTCAAGAAACTCCCCTTTGTTTGCCCGGTCGGTCTCGGGCCCCGGGTGCTGCGCGCTGATACGGCGGCGCTTGCGGGGCTTGCGGTGTTGCAGGCGCTGTTGGGGAACGCGCCGCGGTGCTGACCACAATGGGGTCTGGAGTCACGATCGCTCATGTCGGCACCTTCGCAATCGGGCGGCGCGCCGATCACGGATAAGCGCCAGCTGGTCGACTATCTCGCCGCGGGCTGCAAGCCGGTGGCCGAGTGGCGCATCGGCACCGAGCACGAGAAATTCGTCTTCGCGCGCGCCGATCTTCGTCCTGTCCCTTATGAGGGCGAGGCGGGCATTCGCGCGCTGCTCGAAGGCTTGCGCCGTTTCGGCTGGGAACCGGTCTTGGACGGCGACAATCTCGTGGGGTTGAGCGCAGGCGGCGCCGCGATTTCCTTGGAGCCGGGCGGCCAGTTCGAGCTCTCGGGCGCGCCGTTGGAGACGCTCCATCAAACCTGCGCCGAACTCCAGACCCATCTGCATCAGGTACGCGAAGTGAGCGAGGCGCTGGGCCTCTGCATGCTCGGCCTCGGCTTCCTGCCGAAATGGCGACGCGAGGATTGCCACTGGATGCCGAAGCGGCGCTACGCGGTGATGCGCCGCTATATGCCGACCAAAGGCAAGTTCGGCCTCGACATGATGCTGCGAACCTGCACCGTGCAGGTCAATCTCGATTTCGCATCCGAAGCCGACATGGTGAAGAAGTCGCGCGTCAGCCTCGCGCTGCAGCCGGTCGCGGCCGCGCTCTTTGCCAATTCGCCTTTCGTCGAGGGCAAGCCCGCGGGATATCTCTCTTATCGCAGCCATATCTGGACCGATGTCGATCCCGACCGCTCGGGCATGCTGCCTTTCGTGTTCGAAGAAGGCTTCGGCTTCGAGCGCTACGTCGATTACCTGCTCGATGTGCCGATGTACTTCGTCTATCGCGACGGCAACTATATCGATGTCGCCGGCCAATCCTTCCGCGATTTTCTTGCCGGCAAGCTGCCGGGCCTGTCGGGAGCGGTCCCGACCATGAGCGATTGGTCGGATCATCTGACGACCGTCTTCCCCGAGATCCGCATCAAGCGCTACATCGAGATGCGCGGCGCCGATGGGGGCCCTTGGCGCAACATCTGCGCGCTGCCGGCCTTGTGGACCGGGCTGCTCTACGACGCCGAGGCGCTTGCCGCGGCGAGCGATCTCGTCGCCGATTGGAGCGAGGAGGAGCGCCAGTACTTGCGCGCCGAGACGCCGCGCCTCGCGCTGGCGACGCCTTTCCGCGGCAAGAAGGTCCAGGATCTGGCGTTGAGCATGCTCGAAATCGCACGCGGCGGCTTGCGGCGGCGCGAGCGGCTCGACAGCACGGCGCAGGACGAAAGCCATTTCATCGCGCCGCTCTTCGAGATCGCGCATTCGGGCAAGACGCCGGCCGAGAAGCTCCTCGATGATTTCGCCACGCGCTGGCGCGGCAGCGTCGATCCCGTCTACGTCGAGGACGCTTACTGAGGCGGAGGCGCCAAACGCATCTCGGCCCAGCGATGCGGCTCGGCGGAACTCAAGCGCGGCGGCAAGCCCGACAACGA
>JBJKPV010000311.1:0-4559 GCA_046706015.1 Allostellaceae bacterium
CCGAGAGCGTGTCGAAGCGCAGCGCCCATTCGATCTGGAGATCGCCCGTGTCCATCCAGTTGAAGAGATCGACGACCCGCGACTGGCCGTGGATCGCGACCTCGACGAAGAGCGTGACGCCGAACGCCGCGGCGATGAGCAGCGCCAGGCAGGTGACGAGCTGCGCGCCGCGGTCGCCTATCCAGCGGCCGAAGAACCCGGCGATGATCGAGCCGACAAGCGGCAGGAAGACGGCGGCGACGGGCACTTGCGTCAGCCTTTCATCAAATTGATATCTTCGACGGCGATGGTCCCGCGATTGCGGAAATAGACGACGAGAATGGCGAGACCGATCGCGGCCTCGGCCGCCGCCACGGTCAGGACGAACATGGCGAAGACCTGGCCGACGAGATCGTGCAGGAAGGCGGAGAAGGCGACGAAGTTGATGTTGACGGCCAGCAGCATGAGCTCGATCGACATCAGAATGACGATGACGTTCTTGCGGTTGAGGAAGATGCCGAAGATCCCGAGCGTGAACAAAATGGCGGCAACCGTCAGATAATGTGCGAGTCCGATATCCAGCATTGCCTCAAGCTCCCTGTCCGGGGCGCACCTTGACGACCTCGATGGTTTCCGTCCGCGGCCGTCCGACCTGGCTCGCGATCTTCTGCCGCCGCACGCCCTCGCGCGACCGCAAGGTGAGGACGATCGCGCCGATCATGGCGACGAGAAGGATGAGGCCAGCCGCCTGGAACGCGTAGACATAATGGGTGTAGAGCAGCGCGCCCAGCGCGGCCGTGTTGGTGGTGTGCTCCAAGGCCGGCATCGGAGCCGCCGCCGCGCTCGCGACTGCTGGCGCCATCGTCCAGGCACCGAAGACGAGCACGAGCTCGACCAGAAGCACAAGCCCGATCAAAGTGCCGATCGGGAGATAGCGCAGGAAGCCCTCGCGGAGCTCGACGAAATTGATGTCGAGCATCATCACGACGAAGAGGAAGAGCACGGCCACCCCGCCGACATAGACGATGACCAGGATCATCGCCAAGAACTCGGCTCCGAGCAGCACGAAGAGCCCCGCCGCGTTGAAGAAGGCGAGGATGAGAAAAAGCACGGAATGAACCGGATTGCGCGCGGATATCACCATCACCGCCGACGCGACCGTCACGCCGGCGAAGGCGTAAAAGCAGATCGCCCCGATGACCGCCCCGACCGGCATCAGCGATACGGCGCGTCGAGCGCGATGTTCTTCGCGATCTCCGCCTCCCACCGATCGCCGTTCGAGAGAAGCTTCTCCTTGTTGTAGAAGAGCTCCTCGCGCGTTTCCGCGGCGAATTCGAAATTCGGTCCCTCGACGATCGCATCGACCGGGCAGGCCTCCTGGTAGAAGCCGCAATAGATGCACTTCGTCATGTCGATGTCGTAACGCGTGGTGCGGCGGCTGCCGTCCTCTCGCGGCTCGGCCTCGATGGTGATGGCGAGCGCCGGGCACACCGCCTCGCACAGCTTGCAGGCGATGCAGCGCTCCTCGCCGTTGGGATAGCGGCGCAGCGCGTGCTCGCCGCGAAACCGCGGGCTGAGCGGCCCCTTCTCGAAGGGGTAGTTCACCGTCACCGGCGGCTTGAACATGTAGTTAAGCGTCAGCAACATGCCCGAAACCAACTCGGACAGCAGCAGGCTGCGTGCGCCGCGATCTGCTATCGCCATCTCGTCATCCCCTGCCCGGCAGCCATCCGAAGGTGACCAGCACGCCCGCCGTCGCCACCAGCCAGAACAGCGACAACGGCAGAAACACCTTCCAGCCCAGGCGCATCAATTGATCGTAACGGAAGCGCGGCATGGTCGCGCGCACCCACAGTAAGCAGAACAGAACGAACGCGATCTTCGCCACGAACCAGATCGGCCCAGGGACCCAGGTGAAGGGCGCCACGCCGAAGGGCGCGAGCCAGCCGCCGAGAAAGAGCACGCTGGTCATCGCGCTCATGAGGATCATGTTGGCGTATTCGCCGAGATAGAAGAGCGCGAAGGACATCGACGAATATTCGACGAAAAAGCCCGCCACGAGCTCCGATTCGCCTTCGACCAGATCGAAGGGCGAGCGGTTGGTCTCGGCGAGCGCCGAGACGAAGAACACGACGAACATCGGCAGCAGCGGGATGCAGAACCACACCGTTCGCTGCGCCTCGACGATCGCCGAGAGGTTGAGCGAGCCGACGCAGAGCAGCACGCTCACCATGACGAAGCCGATCGACACCTCGTAACTGACCATCTGCGCTGCGGCACGCAGCGCGCCCAAGAACGCATATTTCGAATTCGACGACCAGCCGGCCATGATGATGCCGTAGACGCCGAGCGAGCTGATCGCGAAGAGATAGAGGATGCCGACATTGATGTTGGCGATCACCATCCCCTGATCGAAGGGGATGACCGCCCAGGCGACGAGGCTCAGGACGAAGAGTACGATCGGCGCGGCGATGAAGACGCCGCGATTGGCGCCGGTCGGGATCACCGTCTCCTTCATCAGCAGCTTCAGCGCGTCGGCGAAGGGCTGAAGGAGTCCGAAAGGCCCGACGACGTTGGGGCCTCTGCGCAGCTGCGCGGCGGCGAGCACCTTGCGCTCGGCGTAGGTCAGATAGGCGACCGCAATCAGCAACGGCACGATGACCGCGAGGATCTCGCCGACCAGAATGACCGTCGGCAGGCCGTAAAGGCGCAACGCGTCAGCCATGGGTGCCCGTCTTCTGCGCGCTCGCGCCGCTCTTTACCGCCGCGCATTCCGCCATCGTCGGCGAAGCGCGGCTGATCGCGTCGGTGCGGTAGAAATCGCCAATTGGATAGACGAAAGGCGCGGCCTCGAGCGGCCCCGCCGCGCCGAAAGCCCCCCATGCCGCCTTCTGCACGGCATCGACCTGGCCGAAGCTCGGATAGGCTTGGGCCATCGCCGTGCGCAGCGCGCTCAGCGAATCATAAGGCAAGGTCTTGCCGAGCACAGCAGACAGCGCGCGCAGGATCGTCCAATCCTCGCGCGCCTCGCCGGGCGGGAAGACGGCGCGGCGGGCGCGCTGCACGCGGCCCTCGGTATTGACGTAACTCGCGTCCTTCTCGGTATAGGCGGCGCCGGGCAGCACCACATCGGCGCGCGCGGCGCCGGCATCGCCGTGATGGCCCTGATAGACGACGAAGGCTGCGGCGAGCCGGCTCATCGGAATTTCGTCGGCGCCGAGCAGATAGAGGAATTCGATTTCGCGCCCGGCACAGCCATCGAGGATCGCGGCGAGGTCGCGTCCGCCCGAAGACGGCACGAAGCCAAGATCGAGCCCGCCGACGCGCGCGGCCGCGAGATGCAGCACGTTGAAGCCGTTCCAATCCTCGCGCACCATGTTGGCGCTGTCGGCGAGGCTGCGCGCTTGCGCCAGGATCGCGGCGCCATCTTTGCGCCGCAACGCCCCCTGCCCCAAAACCAGCATCGGGTGCTTGGCATCGGCGAGAAATTCGCGGCCGCGCTCGAGGAGCGCTTGCGGGCCGGTGCCGAGCGCCGTGCTCGGATAGGTGAGATCGAGCGGTGGCCCGAAATGGCCGACGCGGAACCCGCCCTGGAGCCAGCGCTTGCGGAGCCGCGCGTTGATGATCGCCGCCTCGACCCGAGGATCGGTGCCGATCAGAACGCAGGCATCGGCCTGCTCGATCCCAGCGATGGTGGTGTTGAAGAGATAGGAGGCGCGGCAGGAAGGATCGAGCTTGGCGCCGTCCTGGCGGCAATCGCGATGCGGCGAGCCCAGCGCCGTCATCAGATCCTTCAACGCCATCATCGCCTCGGCATCGGCAAGATCGCCGGCGATCGCCGCCATGCGCGCGCCGGCAAGCCCCTTCACACGATCGGCAATCGCCGCGAAAGCTTCGCTCCAGCTCGCCGCCACGAGCTTGCCGTTGCGCCGGATATAAGGCCGGTCGAGCCGGCGCTTGGTCAGCCCGTCGAGCGCGAAGCGGGTCTTGTCGGAAATCCACTCTTCGTTCACGTCCTCGTTGAGCCGCGGCAAGATGCGCAGCACCGCGGGTCCGCGCGCATCGATCCGGATATTCGAGCCGACCGCGTCGAGCACATCGATCGATTCGGTCTTGCGCAGTTCCCAAGGCCGCGCGGCGAAGGAATAAGGCTTGGCGGTGAGCGCGCCCACCGGGCAGAGATCGATGATGTTGCCCGAGAGCTCCGATTCCAGCGCCTTGCCGATGAAGGTGTCGATCTCCATGTTCTCGCCGCGGCCGATTCCGCCGAGGTCGGCCACGCCCGCGACATCGCCGATGAAGCGAATGCAGCGCGTGCAATGGATACAGCGATTCATGCTGGTCTCGACCAGCGGACCGAAATCCTTGTCTTTGACCGCGCGCTTGTTCTCAAGATAGCGGCCGCGATCGAAGCCATAGGCCATCGCCTGATCCTGCAGATCGCATTCGCCGCCCTGGTCGCAAATCGGGCAATCGAGCGGATGGTTGATGAGCAGGAACTCCATCACGCCCTTGCGCGCTTTCCGCGCCTTTTCGCTCTCGGTCAGGATCACCATCCCGTCGGCGACGGGCTGGGCGCA
>JBJKPV010000312.1:0-5789 GCA_046706015.1 Allostellaceae bacterium
TGTCGGCCGCAATTCGAGGGAGAGGCGCCATGGCCGAGCCGACCAAGATCAACGACGAGCTGAGCGTCTGCGCGCAGATCTCGCTCAAGGATATCGCCACCTTCGCCCATGACGGCTACGCCACGATCCTTAACAATCGGCCCGACAATGAAGAGCCCGGCCAGCTCGATCACAACACGGCCGCGGCCGCGGCCGGCAAAGAGGGCATCGCCTATCACTATCAGCCGATCGTGACCTCGGCGATTTCGCTCAGCGACGTCACCGAGTTCCAGAAGCTGTTGCAGCACAAGGACAAGCCGATCCTCGCGCATTGCCGGAGCGGCACGCGCTGCTATCTCGTCTACGCGCTGACGCGCACTTTGTTCGAGGGCGAGAGCCCCCTGAAGCTCGTCGCCGAGGCCGCGGCCAAGGGCTACGACATCCGTGCCCTGCCGATGCTGACCGAGCGGCTCGAAGCCGAGAAATAAGCGCCGCGAGATGAGCAAACCAAGCGGGCGCCGGCCCAATTTTCTCTTCTTCATCGCCGATCAGCTGCGCGCCGATCATCTCGGCTGCTACGGCAATCCGGTTGTGCGGACGCCGCATATCGACGCGCTCGCTTCCAAGGCGTGGGTCAACGAGGCGTTTTTCGTCGCCAGTCCGATCTGCATGCCCAACCGCGCGACCTTGATGACGGGACGCATGCCGTCGGTTCATGGCGTGCGCCACAACGGCATCCCGCTTTCGCTCGAGGCCACCACCTTCGTCGAGCTGATGCGCCAGGCCGGCTATCGCACCGGACTCATCGGCAAGTCGCACCTCCAGAACATGACCGGCAAGCCGCCGACCTGGCCGACCAATCCAGCCGACCGGCTCGACATCGAGGCGCGCGTGCTCGGTGGCGGCCGCTACGATCAGGAATGGGGGCCGTTATGGGCGTCCAATCCCGATCACGATCTCGATCTGCCCTTCTACGGCTTCGGGACGGTCGATCTCACCATCAACCACGGCGACGACCTGCAAGGCCATTACCGCCGCTGGCTGCGCGCCAATCATCCCGGCGCCGAAGATTTGCTCGGCCCCAAACATGCTTTGCCTTCGCCCGAGATCGAGCTCGCGCGGATCGACCAAGCCTGGCGCACGCGCATCCCCGCGGCGCTGCACCCCAACACCTATTGCGCCGACCGCACCATCGCGCGGATGGAAGCCGCGCATGAAGCGGACGATCCGTTCTTCCTCATGTGCTCCTTCGCCGATCCGCATCATCCCTACACGCCGCCCGAAAAATACTGGGAGATGTACCGGCCCGAGGATGTCGAGCTGCCGCGCTCTTTCCGCACCAATAGCGACAGCTTGCCGCCGCATGTGAAATGGCTGCATGCGGAGCGCGACGCCGGCCGCGCGATCAAGCACACGCCGCAGCTCTTCGCCTGCACCGTGCGCGAGGCGCGTGAGGCGATCGCGCTCAACTACGGCCTCATCAGCTTCATCGACGATTGCGTCGGCCGCGTCATGGCGCGGCTCGAGGCGCTGGGATTGGCCGAGGACACGGTCGTGATCTTCACCGCCGATCACGGCGACTATATGGGCGATCATCAATTGCTGTTGAAAGGCCCGATCCATTATCGCGGCATCATCGAAGCGCCGCTGATCTGGCGCGATCCAGAAGGCCGCGCCGGGCGCAGCGCGGCTTTGGCCGGCACGATCGATCTCGCGCCGACCATCCTCGCCCGCGCCGGCGTCACCGGCTTCAACGGCATCCAGGGCAAGAACCTTTTGCCCCTCATCGGCGGCGAGACCGCGTCGCTTTACGATGCGCTGCTGGTCGAGGAAGAGGGACAGCGTCTGGGCCTCGGCCTGCCGAGCCGCGCGCGTGTGCGCAGCCTCATCACGCCGCGCCATCGTCTCAGCCTTTATGACGGCGTCACCTGGGGCGAGCTTTACGACCGCCAATCGGATCGTGATGAAACGACCAACCTCTGGGACGAGCCCGGTTCGGCCGCGCTGCGCGCCGAGCTCGGTCTGCATCTCGCGCGCAAGATGATCGAAGTCTCGGAGACGAGTCCCAACCCGACCGCCTCGGCCTAAGCGCGCGACCGCGCCGCGCGCCTAATCCTCGTCCCAATCGGGCGAATAGCCGCCCCATTCGACCATCCGGTCGCCCTCGGCGAGCGCGTCGATCGCGGCGCGATCTTCTCCTGTCAGCGCGAAATCGAAGATCGCAATATTGGCCGCGGCATGGGCGGGCTTCGCCGCCTTGGGCACGGCAGCGACGCGCTCCTGGTCGATCAGCCAGCGCAGCGCGACCTGGCCGCCCGACTTGCCGTATTTACGCCCGATCGCCGTCAAGGTCTCGTCGCCGAAGACGCGGCCGCGCGCCACCGGCGCATAGGCCGTCACCATCATGCCGTAGCGCTTCATCTGCGCGAGGAGCGCGCGCTGTGCGAGAAACGGGTGATATTCGATCTGATTGCAGATGATATCCGCGCCGTGTTGCTCGATCGCCTCGCACAGCAATGCGACGGTGAAGTTGCTGACGCCGATGAGCCGCGTCTTGCCTTCGGCGCGCAAGGACGCGAGCGCATCGAGGGTTTCGCCCAGAGGGACGCGCGCATTGGGCCAGTGGATGAGCAGCAGGTCGACCTGATCGAGGCCGAGCCGTTGGAGGCTTTCTTCATGCGAGCGCTTTGCAGCCGCGGCGTGGAGATTCATCGGCGGAATCTTGGTGGTGAGAAAGATCTCGTCGCGGGCGATGCCGCTGTCGCGGATCGCGCGCCCGATCTCGGCCTCGTTGCCATAGATCTGCGCCGTGTCGATATGGCGATAGCCGAGCTCGAGCGCGTGGCGCGTCGCCTCATAAGCGCTACGGCCCGACAACGCCCAGGTGCCAAAGCCCAGCGCCGGCACCTTAATCCCTTTGATATCGATATAGTCCATGGCGAAACCCTAGACCATGATCGCACGAAACGGAATCAGCTTCGATTCCGTTTCATGCGTGAATCATGGTCTAAGTTTTTGAATCGAGAGCACGATTCACATGTCGGAAAGCAGCAGGTTGCTTCTTTCCGACATGATCGTGCTCTAGCGCGGGCGCGCCGCCTTGCCTACTTATAAGGCTCTGGCGCGGGCCGCCGGATTCGCAATACCGGTCCGGATCTTGCGCGCCGGCCCGCGATGTTTGACTCTCCGCGCTCATTGCGCGCGTGATTTGATTAAGGGTATCGAAAATTCGGTCTTTGCGTCGATTGACCGTCCTGCTGGCGGCGTTGGTGATCTGGGCCGGCCCGGCCGTGGCGGCGGCATCGCCGCCGGCCGATCCTGCCGCGCTCGAGACGGTGCTTCGCGCCGGTGGCGCCCTGGTGCGCGACGGTCATGCGCTCGATCGCTCGTTGCTGCAATCCCTCTATCGCAAGCGCGGCTTCGCGCCGATCTGGGACGCCGCCCGCGAAGCAACCTTTTCCCATGCGCTCGACGCGGCGCCGGCTCAAGGGCTCGATGCCGCGCGCTACCGCGTGACGGCGAGTGATCCGGTTGCGCGCGAATTGCTGCTCACCGACGCGTTGCTGCGCTACGCCGCGGCGCTGGTGAAGGGGCGCGTCTCGCCGCGTGATTTCGAGACGGATTGGCTGATCCCGACGCCCTCCTTCAATCCCGCCGCGGTGCTCGATGCCGCGATCAACGGTAACGTCGCGCGCGTGCTCGCCGATCTCGCGCCGCATGAGCCCGCTTATCTGCGCCTAAGCGCGGCGCTGCAACGCTATCGCGATCTGTCGCGCGCGCTTTGGCCGGCGCTTCAGCTATCGAAGACGCTGCATCCGGGCGAGAGCAGCGCTGCCGTGCCGCCATTGCGCGCAAGGCTGGCGGCGGAAGGGTTTCTTGATCGCAGCGCCGCGGGCGATTCGCCCCTTTACGATGCCGGTCTCGCCGACGCGGTCGCACGCTTTCAGGCCGCGCGCGGCCTTGCGCCTGATCGCGTGATCGGCCGCCAGACCCTGGCCGCGCTCGACGTGTCGGCCGCCGCGCGCGTGCAGCAGATCCAGTTGAACCTCGAGCGCTGGCGCTCGCTGCCGCGCATCGATGCGCCGAGGAGGCTCGAGGTCAACGCCGCCGCCGCGACCGTGGCGTTCTACGATGAGGGAAGGCTGGTCAAGGTCCTTCCCGTGATCGTCGGCGCCGTCAAGCACCCGACGCCTGTCTTGCAAGCGCGCATCGATGCGGTGCTCTTCAACCCGCCCTGGAACGTGCCGAGCTCGATCTACCGCAACGAAATCCTTCCCTTGCTGAAGCGCGATCCGGGCTATCTCGATCGCCTCGGCTTTTATTATCCCCGCGGCCCCGGCGCCGCGCCGCTGGTGCAGCGCCCCGGCCCGAAAAACGCGCTCGGCGATCTCAAGTTCGAGATGCCGAATCCGGCCGATGTCTATATGCACGACACGCCCAATCGCAACCTCTTCGCCCTGCCGCGCCGCACCCTGAGCCATGGCTGCGTGCGGGTCGGCGACCCGCGCGAGCTGGCAAAACTGCTGCTCGATTCGCCGGAATGGCCGCGCCAGGCGATCGATGAGGCGATCGCGACCGGCCAAACCGACCGGGTGAAGCTCGCCCGCTTCGTCCCCGTTTACCTTCTTTACTGGACGGCTTTCGTCGACCCCGACGGCACGGTGGAGTTCCGGGACGATGTCTATGGCCGCGATCGGCGTCTGGCCGAGGCGCTCGCCGCGCGGGACCGCGCCGGCGACCCGATGCCAGGCGCGAACCGGGCAAACGCATGCTAAACTATTCGCGGCTACGATGATCGGAACGGAACCCAAAATGGTTAAACGTCACGCTCGCCGACAGTTTCTGGGCTTTGCCGCGGCCGCCGCGACCGGCCTCATCGCGGCGCCGGCGCCGGCGCTTGCGCTGCCGCGCTGGCCGAACCGGCGCGCGCTCGCTTTCCACAATCTCCATACCGGCGAATCGCTCGACGCGGTCTATTGGGCGGATGGGCGCTATCTGCCCGAGGCGGCGCAGCGCATCGAATATCTGCTGCGCGACTTCCGCAACAACGCGCTTCATCCGATCGACCCCAAGCTGCTCGATCTCCTGACCACCTTGCGCGCGCGCCTCAACACCAGCGCGCCCTTTCTCGTCATTTCGGGCTATCGCTCGCCCGCGACCAACGCGATGCTTCACCGCACCACCGAGGGCGTCGCGACCCACAGCCTCCATATGGTCGGACAGGCGATCGACATTCGCGTCCCCGACCGCCCGCTCGCCGATCTCCATCGCACAGCGCTGGCGATGAAGGCCGGCGGCGTCGGCTATTATCCGCACTCCGATTTCGTCCATGTGGATGTCGGGCGTGTGCGCCGGTGGTAGAGTGCGGCGGTCTCGTCACGCTCGAAAATCAAAAGCGCAACGAGCAATTCAGCGGCGAATTTCGGGCAGGCACGCGCTTATTCCGGGGACACAATACTTAATTATGCTTATTTCGGGGGACACAATACTCAATTATTCGGAGCGCTTCGGCTTCGGTCCGGGCTTCTGGCGCGCGAGCGTGCGGCCCAAGCGCTTTTCGAGCCGCGCGATAAAGCGCGGCGCGCCGAGCGGCCGGCCGGTGCGCTCGCCGGCACGGATCGCCGCGTGGTCCTCGGCGCCGAGGCCCTGGCCAAGGAACGCCGCCCAATCGGGCGCAAGCGCGAGCAGAGGGCGCGCGCAGACAAGATCGTCGTCCTTCCCCGCAAGATGCGCCAGCGCGCTCGACCAGCGCCAGTCGCGCGCCCGCCGCGCGAGACGGGCGCGCACCGGGTTGAGCTCGACATAGCGCG
>JBJKPV010000313.1:0-2907 GCA_046706015.1 Allostellaceae bacterium
TCGTGCCGCTCGGATCGGGAACCGAGATCAGCATGTTGCGCGCCGCCACCTGCGGATGCTGCAGCGCCTGCGCGATGTTGTTGATCGGGCCGCAAGGCACGCCCGCACCGCCGATGATGGCGATCCACTGCGCCGTGGTCTTGGTCGCCAGCACCGCCTCGATTTCGTCTTGCAGCCGCGGCTGATGCTTCAAGCGCAGCGCGTTGGTCTTGTAGACGGGGCTCTGCGCCATCTCGGGCCTGCCGATCGCCGCGGCGAGTTTCACGAACAAGCCGTCATTGCCGGCGGCGATGATGATATTGCCATCGCCGGTGCGAAACGCCTGGAAGGGCGTGATGGTCGGATGGCGCGCGCCCAAGGGGCCCGGTATCTCGCCCTCGACCGTGTAGCGCATCACCGCGTTCTCCAAGAGCGCGAGCTGGCAGTCGAACATGCCGATATCGATTTTGGTCGATTGCCCCGTTTGAAAGCGATGCACCAGCGCGGCATTGACAGCGATCGCGGTGTAGAGCCCGGCGCCGATATCGCCGATCGACATGCCGACCCGCGCCGGCGGCTGGCCCGGATAGCCGGTGACGCTCATCATGCCGCCCATGCCCTGGACCACCATGTCATAGGCCGGGTCCTTGGAATTGGGACCTGTATGGCCGAAGCCCGAGGCGCAGGCATAGATGAGCTTCGGATAGCGCGGATGAAGCGTCTCCCAGCCATAGCCGAGCTTTTCCATCGTGCCGGGACGGAAATTCTCGACCAGCACGTCGGCTTTCTCCAAGAGCTTCTCGAAAATGCGCTTGTCGCTCTCGGCCTTCAAGTCGAGCGCGATCGACTGCTTGCCGCGAATGATCGCCGCGAAATAGGTCGAGCGCCCGTTGATGAAGGGCCCGTATTCGCGCGCGTCGTCGCCCTTGCCCGGCGGCTCGACCTTGATCACACGCGCGCCGAGCTCGGCCATCAACATGGTGCAGTAAGGCCCGGCGAGGATGCGCGACAAATCGACGACCGTCACGCCGGAAAGCGGTCCGCGCTGAGGCATGCTGCTGCGTCTCCGTCCAGATTGGCGCCTCGTCATAGCCGAGAGCGCCCGGCCCGGCAACGCTTGATCCCGCGTCGAAGCTGAGCCATGGTCGCGCATGATCGAGCGTTCGATCTCTTGCCTCGGACTGCACGGATTCCACCGCCTCGCCTATCTCGAATGGCCCGGGCCGCAGGGCGCGCCGGTCCTGCTCTGTGTTCACGGCCTCACCCGCAACGCGCGCGATTTCGAGACGCTCGCCGCGGCGCTTGCCTCGCGCTATCGCGTCGTCGCCCCCGACATGCCCGGCCGCGGCCAAAGCGAATGGCTCGCCGACGGCGCCGATTACGACAATCCCGTCTATCTCGCCGATATCGCCGCGCTGATCGCGCGGCTCGACGTCGAGCGCGTCGATTGGGTCGGCACCTCGATGGGCGGCATCATCGGCATGCTCTTCGCCGCCCTCCCCGGCAATCCGATCCGCCGCCTCGTCGTCAACGATGTCGGCCCGATCGTGCCCAAGGAAGGGTTGCAGCGGATTGCCGATTATGTCGGGCTCGATCCGAGCTTTCCCGATATGGGCGCGCTCGAGGCGGCGCTGCGCTTCATTCACGCGCCCTTCGGACCCTTGACCGACGAGCAATGGCGCAAGCTCGCGGCGCAGTCGGCACGGCGCAAGCCCGATGGCAGCTACGGCCTCAATTACGATCCGAAGATCGCGGAGCCCTTCCAGAAGATCGTCAATGACGATCTCGATCTCTGGACCTATTGGGAAAAAATCACCTGTCCCGTGCTCCTCCTGCGCGGCGCTCAATCCGACATTCTGCGGCGCCAAGACGCCGAGGCGATGACGCAGCGCGGCCCGCGCGCCCAGCTGGTCGAGTTCGCCGGCATCGGCCACGCACCGGCCTTGATCGAGCCCGACCAGATCGGGGTCGTGCGCGACTTCCTCTTTGCCTGAGCTCACGGGTTATCTCGCGCCCGAGGGATTCGTCGACGCGCTGCGCCACGAGCTCGGCGACGTGCCTTGCGAAACCTATGGCCGGCTAGTGCTGGCCGAAGGGGCGAAGCGCGAGCCGGCATGGCTCGCCAATCTCTGGCACGATCCGCTGCGCCTTAGGATCGCCTCGATCGCCGACGCGGCGAAGCAGCTGCGCGCGATCCAGCGCAACTGGGCGTGCTATTCCTTCGCGCATCACCGCCGCGCCGCGCTGATCGCCGAACGCTTGCCCAAGGTCTCGGCCAAGCCGCTCGAATTCGGCGCGGCCGCCCCGACGGCGCCGCTCGGCTCTTGGACGCTGCTCGACGCCAACACATTGCTCGCGGCGGCACATTGCTCGAGCCCTTTTCCCCATGGCGAGGCGCGCTTCGTCGAGGACCGGACGGCGCCGCCCAGCCGTGCGTATTTGAAGCTCTGGGAGGCCTTCACGCTTCTGGGCGTGATGCCGCAAGCGGGCGAGACCTGCCTCGATCTCGGCGCCAGCCCCGGCGGCTGGAGCTGGGTGCTGCAGCGCCTCGGCGCGCACGTTATCGCTATCGACAAGGCGCCGCTCGATCCACGCATCGCGGCGCTGCGCGGCATCGAAATTCGCAAGGAGAGCGCCTTCGCACTCGATCCGGCCGCGATCGGCGCGGTCGACTGGCTGTTCTCGGACGTCGTGTGCTACCCCAAGCGCCTTTTGGCGCTGATCGAGAAATTCCTCGCCGCGGGCACGGTGCGGAATTTTCTCTGCACGATCAAATTCCAGGGCGCGACCGACTTCGAAACCCAGGCGCGCTTCGCCGCGATGCCGGGCGCGCGGCTGATGCATTTTCACGCCAACAAGCACGAGCTGACTTGGGTTCGGCTCAGCCTTTCTTAAGGCGTTTCGCCGCGTCGACTGCTGCGTAAGTCA
>JBJKPV010000314.1:0-21053 GCA_046706015.1 Allostellaceae bacterium
CCGGCGGGATCGACAGCCAGGGCTTGGCGCCTCGGGTGAAGCCGGCATGCGGCGCGTCGGCCTGCCACGGGATTGGCGTGCGGCAGCCGTCGCGGCCCTTGTAGTCGGGCCAGAGATGCAGGCCCCAGGGGTCGACGATCTCTTCGGGCGGGATCTCCGCCTGGGTGAGGCCGAGCTCGTCGCCCTGATAGAGATTGGCGCCGCCGCGCAAGGTCAGGATCAGCAGCAGCAACAGCTTCGCGATCTCGTCCTGGTGACCGAGCTCGACCGCCCATTGGCCGATATTGCTGACGACACGCGTGGCGTCGTGATTGCTGAAGGCGTTCAGGTTCCAGCCATGACGCAGCGTGTCGCGCTCGTGGATCAAGACGCGCCGCCAATCGGCGACCCGAGGCGGCGCGTTGATCAGGTCGAAACCGTAGGTCATGTGCAGCCCGTCGCGCCGGCCGGTGTATTTCTCGCAAACCAAGGCGGCGTCCACGTCCGACAACTCGCCGAGGAGGAACTTCGGCGGGTCGTAGCTGTCGGCCGTGCGGCGCAGGGCCTTGAAAATCTCGATCGCCGCCGGAACGTCGCGGTCGAACAAATGCAGCTGCTTGGCAAAAGGATTGGCGGGTCCACCACTCATGCGGATGTTCGGGCCCTTGGTCGAGGCGCGCGGGTTGGGCCTGAGATCGGGATCGGTCGTGATGCATTGGATCGAATCGAGCCGCACGCCGTCGATGTCCTGGCGCAGCCAGAATGCCAACTCCTCCAGCATCGCCCCGAGCACTTCGGGCTTGCTCAGGTTCAGAGCCGGTTGAGACGACAGGAAGAGATGCAGATAGAACTGCGCCCGGCGCGGATCCCAGGTCCAGGCGGCGCCGCCAAAGGAAGAGATCCAGTTGTTGGGCGGCGTGCCGTCCGGCGCGGCGTCGGCCCAGACATACCAATCGGCCTTGGGGTTGTCGCGGCTGCTGCGGCTCTCCTTGAACCAAGCGTGCTCGTCGGAGGTATGCGCCGGCACGAAATCGAGGATCAGCTTCAGGCCGCGCGCATGCGTCTCGGTCTTCAGCCTTTCGAAATCCTCGAAGCTACCCACTTCCGGCTGGATGGCGCGGAAATCCGACACGTCATAGCCGAAGTCCTTTTCGGGCGAGCGATAGAGCGGCGAGAGCCAGATCGCATCGACGCCGAGCGCGGCGATATAGTCCAGCCGCTTCAACACGCCGGCGAGATCGCCGATGCCGTCATCGTTCGTGTCCTGAAAGCTGCGGACATAGACCTGATAGATGACGAGGCCGCGCCACCAATCATCGTCGGCAGGCTCCGACAGGAGAATCGGCGCGCGATCCGGCGCCACGAGACAAGTATCGTCACCATGCACCATCCAACTGCTCCGCAACCGAGGCTCGAAAGAGATCCGAACCTCATCTTATAACGCTTGTTCGGAGAGAATGTTTCGTCATTAAGGCGAGCCATGGCACGCGGCCATGCACGACACCGCCGCACCAATGCAGCTGCCGTATCGATTATTGCTTTGTGGTTGCCGCAGTCAGCAATTGGACCACGGCTGCGCGCCGAGTTGCCCAGCCGAGCGCGTCGCGTCCGGTATAGTCCTGCTTGGTGGGATCGGCATGGTGCTGAAGCAGGAGCCGCACCGCGGCGACGTTCCCACTGCGCGCCGCGAGCATCAGCGGCGTTATGCCTTGCAGATTCTGCGCATCGACCAGCGCGCGCGCCGCCAGCAGGAGACGCATGACGGCGATACTGCCGCGCTCCGCCGCCCAGTGCAGCGCGGTATACCCCAGCTTGTCGCGCAGATTGAGATTGGCGCCGTGCTTGATCAGGGTCTGGGCGATGCTGGCGTAGTTGGAGAGCGCGGCATAGATCAGCCCCGAGCGGCCTTCCCTGTCGATGTCGTCCGGGCTGTTGCCGTCGACGATCAAGGAGGTGACGCTGTCGGCGTTGTTTTTGGCCGAAGCGACGGCCACGCCGCCGCCGCTGCCGCCGAACGGGCTGCCGCCAACCACGGGCAAGGTCTTCGGGACCATCGGTATGCCCGTCAAGGGCGTCGGTGGGCTGACTTGCGCCTGCGCCCGTCCCGGCGACACGGCGGCAAGCACGAGAAGCAATACCGCCCCAAGCACAAGGCGAAACATTGCTCAGTCCCCCTCTTCGTTAACTAAGCTTCGCATGAGTCGAAGCCGGCAGGCAAGGGGAGAGGCTGCTGCTGCGGCGGCTCGCCGCAAGGACAACTAGAAAGTGCGTACGCAGCTGGGCTGAGGCGCGCCGCGGTAATCGGTGCCGCCCGGGCGACTCTCGTGCAGCAGATCGGCGCATTTGACGCGCGTCGTCGGCTTTGCCGCCGGCGCCCTCGCCTTTGCGGGGCGGACGGCGTCGGCCCGTGCGGCCTGTGCGTGCTGCGAAGCCAGCGGCGCTGATTCATGCGGCTTTGCCGCGCCGTGCTTCGCCTCGTGCTGCTTCAGGCGCCGGTCGGCGGCGGCTGAGCGTTTGGCGTAATAATTCACGCGGCCGAGGTCGAGAATGCATTGCCGGTCGGATTTCGCGCGCTTCGCCGCATCGAGATAATGCTGCGCGGCGCGCGTATTCGGGCCGGGCTTCAGCCCCGAAACGAAGCGCTGCGCTGCAGGGATTTGGGAGCAGGTGATCTGGCTGGCGGCGAAGGCGGGCGCGGCCATCAGGAGCGCGACAAAAGCGGCAAGAACGACGCGCATGGGTTTTTCCTCTCCCAATCGGGCGCCCGAACGCGGAGCACGGGCGCGGGTCTGGCGATTGCAGGCAAAGATTGCGGCGAAAATTCGGCGGCGACGGCAGGCTCGCGACCGCACCAGTCCGCCTAAATCAATAGGAGCGCGGCAGTCCGAGCACATGCTCGCCGATATAGGCGAGGATGAGGTTGGTCGAAATCGGCGCGATCTGGAAAAGCCGCGTCTCGCGCCATTTGCGCTCGATATCGTATTCGCGCGCCAGGCCGAAGCCGCCATGCGTCTGGAGGCACGCCTCGCCGGCATGCCACGAGGCGTCGGCCGCGAGCAGCTTCGCCATGTTCGCCTCGGGCCCGCACGCCACGCCTGCATCGAACAGCGCCGCGGCCTTGCGCAGCATGAGGTCCGCCGCCTCGGTCTCGGCATGGGCGCGCGCCAAGGGAAATTGGATGCCCTGATTTTGCCCGATGGGGCGCTCGAACACGATCCGCGCCTTGGCGTAATCGCAGGCGGTGCGGATGAACCAGCGTGCATCGCCCAGCGCCTCGGAGGCGATCAGAATGCGCTCGGCGTTGAGCCCGTCGAGGATATAGCGAAACCCTTTTCCTTCCTCGCCCACGAGGTTCGCCGCCGGGACATGGAGATCGTCGAAGAAGATTTCGGTGGTGTTGTGGTTGATCATGGCTGGCAGCGGCCGGATCTCGAGCCCCTTGCCGAGGCTCGCGCGAATGTCGACGAGAAAGACCGAAAGACCGTCGCCGCGGCGTTCGACCTTTTCTTCGGGCGTGGTCCGCGCCAGCAACAGCAAGAGATCGGAATGGAGCGCGCGCGACGTCCAGACCTTCTGGCCGCGCACGACATACTCATCGCCGCGGCGCTCGGCGCGCGTCTTGAGCCGGGTCGTGTCGGTGCCAGTCGATGGCTCGGTGACGCCGAAAGCCTGAAGGCGCAATGAGCCGGACGCGATCTCCGGCAAATAGCGCTGTTTTTGCTCGGCGCTGCCGTGCCGCAAAAGCGTGCCCATTATGTAGAGCTGCGCATGACAGGCGGCGGCGTTGCTGCCGGCCGCGTGGATCTCCTCGAGAATCGCGCTGGCCGCACGCAAGGGCAGCCCAGCGCCGCCATATTCCTCAGGAATGAGGGCGGCGAGGTAGCCCGCTTTCGTCAAGGCGTCGACGAACGCGTCTGGATACTCTTGCCGGGAATCGAGATCGCGCCAATAGGCGCCCGGATAATCCGCGCAAATTCGGCGCACGCCGGCGCGAATCTCAGGGTGGTCCTCGCCGAGCGCGATTGCGAGCGCCACTTGTCAGCTTCCTTTGAACTGCGCTTTGCGCTTCTCGTTGAAGGCGCGGATCCCTTCGAGACGATCCTCGGTCGGCACGAGCCGGTTGTAACATTCGATCTCGAAGCGCATTCCGGCTTCAAGTGTCATGCCAAGGCCGCCATGGATCGCACGCCGCGCCTCGCGCACGGCGAGCGGCGCGTTGGCGGCGATCCGCGCGGCGGCGTCGAGCGCCGTCGGCATCAGCGTTTCGGCCTCGCAAAGCGCGTTGACGATGCCCCATTGCAGTGCTTCGGCTGCGCCGAAAGGCTTGCCGGTGAGGATGATTTCTTTCGCGCGCCTTTCGCCCGCGGCGCGCGCCAAGGTCTGCGTTCCGCCCGCGCCCGGCATGATGCCGAGCGTAACCTCGGTCAAGGCAAAGCGCGCCGTCGCGACCGCATAGGCGAAGTCGGAGGCGAGCACCATCTCGAGTCCCCCGGCTACGGCGGGCCCGTTCACCGCTGCGATCACCGGCACGGGACAATTGATGAGTGGCTCGTATTGGCGCTCGATGATGGCGTGCTGCGCCATCCATTGCGCGTCGGTCATGCCGTTGCGCTCTTTGAGATCCGCGCCGCCGCAAAAGGCCCGATCGCCCGCACCCGTCAGCACGACGCATCGCGGCCCGTTGGAAGCCGTGGCGAGCTCGTGCCAAAGCGCGCCGAGCTCGCGCATCATGGTCGTGTTGAAAGCGTTGGAGACCGAAGGCCGATTCAAGGTGACGCGCAGCACGTCGCGCTGCGGCTCGTCGATCAGAATCGTTTCGTAGCGCCCGCTCACGCCTGCTCCGCCCTGTTCGCTGGCGCGGCTACGCTATTACGCGTGCGCCGCAGCGTCAACGCCGGGGGAGAGCGGCGAGATCAGAACTGATAGGGCTTCAACCCGTGCATGGCCGACAGCACCTTTTCCCAGATGCCATAGGCCAATTCGTCGCCGACCTCGATCGCGCGCTCGGCGCGGCTGCGCGCAAGTCCGAGCGCGTCGTGGCCGTATTTCGCCGAGAGGTCGCGCGCGATGCGCTGAACCTCGCCGTTGTCGCAAAGAGCCGTGTTCACCGATCGCTCTCCCGGCGCTTCACGCGGCCATGGGCGTGTCGAGGATGAGGCACTCGGTCTGATGCCGGTCCCATTCGGCAGCCTCCCGGTCGGTGGGCAGGCGTGCGGCGAAGCGGCGCGGCGCGGCGACAACGCCGAGGAGATTGCGCTCCGCCGCGACATCGAGCGTCGTTGCAACGGCCTCGGCCGGGTCCTCGGCGCGAACCACCGCCGCGGGGCGGCCGTCGCAGGTCACGGTGAAAATACGCATCATGCCTCCACCGTCGAGCACGCTCGACAGCAGAGAGTATTAAATATCCATCAATGAATTTCAACGGCGGAAAGAGAATTTACTATAAAAAATGAGTAAGGCGGCGCGTTTTTATAGTTAATTTAACCGACTGGTTAAAATTCGCGAGAAAACGAAAGAATATTAACCATGACCGAGCGCGGCGCCGCGTGTCATTCGGGCGCGTATTCGGCGATTGCGCGGGCCGTTTGCCGACGCCATTCCTCCACCGGCATGAAGCCGGGAAGGGTACGACAGAACGCCTCGGTGCGGCGCAACACCTCGTCTTCGGGCAGGTCGAAATCCATCTCCTCGCGGATCGGCTGGTGCACGTACCAGGGCGTGTCGGTATAGACCTCGATCCGGTTGCCCTCGGGGTCGCGGAAATAGACCGACCAGGCGTGGCCGTGGCAGATCGGGTGGATGTCGCTGGCGCTCTTGTCGTCGCGAATGCGGCGGTAGAAGCGCAGCACCTCGCCCAAGGCGGCGACGCGGAAGGATAGCTGGTTGATGACCTTGTCCGGCAGTCCCGGCGGCCTTCCGGCGACCAGGACCAGCTGATGGTGCTCGTGCGGATCGCGGCTGAAGAACACCATCTCCGCGCCATGGAGCGGCCCTTGATCGGTGATCGGGAATCCCATTACCTCATGATAGAAGGCGGCCATCTTCGCGATGTCGGTGACGAAGATGCCGACATGGCTGAATTGAAGATCGAAGGCTTGCGGCATGGAACGGCGCTCCCGCAGCTGCGAAGGCCACGACGCTAGCGCATCATCCGGCCGCGGGAAAGACCGGCGCATCGCTGCGTGCTGGTCAAGCGGCCTTCTTTCGGACAGACTAGGCACATAATCGGCGCGCAGCGCGGCCGCCCCAGGCGTCGCGATGCGGGGACGGGCACCGCGCGCCGCCAGGGAGGAAGTTCGCAGCCTATGTTCACGGAGCTGCTGCTCAACGCGATCGTGTCCGGAATCCTGCTCGGTGGCTTTTACGCGGCGGTGACCTTGGGTCTCGCCATCGCCTTCGGGATGCTCGATATCGGCAATCTCGCCCATCCTGCCTTTGTCGTCCTCGGCTCGTTCTGCGTCTATATCCTCAATCAGCGTTTCGGCATCGACCCGATCGTGGCGGCGCTGTTGTTGACGCCGCTATTCTTCCTGCTCGGCGCCGCCGTCTATCAGATCTATTACCTGTCCTTCGAGCGCCACGGCGAGGAAGGGCTGCGCGGGCTCGCCTTCTTTTTCGGTATCCTTTTCATCACCGAAGTCGCGCTAATTATGGCCTTCGGCGTCGATTACCGCTTCGTCACCGCGCCGTATATCGGCGTTACTTGGCATATCGGCGATATCGACCTCGCGCTGCGCATCCTCGTTCCCTTTGCGATCTCGCTTCTGATGGTGGCCGTGCTGCAGCTCTTCATGTCCAAGACCTATACGGGCCGCGCCATTCTCGCCGTGTCGCAGGACAGCATCGCTTTGCGGCTGATGTCGGTCCGGCCCTATCGCGTCAAGCTGATCGCCTTCGGCATCTCGATCGCGACCGCGGCGCTAGCGGGCGCCTTTCTCATCATCATTCAGCCGGTCGAGCCCTCGATCGGGCGCGACTATATCGGCCGCGTCTTCGCCATTGTCGTGCTCGGCGGCATGGGCAGCTTCACGGGGATGTTCTATGCCGGGCTTCTCCTCGGCGTCGCCGAAAGCCTGACCGCGACCTTCTATGGACCATCCTGGTCGCCGGCGGTGGCATTCGGCTTATTGTTGCTGACGCTCGCCTTCCGGCCTACGGGGATCATGGGGCGCAGAGCGTGAAGAATCTCCATTTCTGGCTGGCGACCGCGCTTTGCGTCATTCTGGTCTTCGCAATATCGCGCGTCGTCTTCACCAACGATTATTTCTTCTTCGCCAGCTACGTGGTGCTGCAATACATCGTACTCGCGGTCGCTTGGAACATTCTCGGAGGCTATACCGGCTACATCAATTTCGGCACCTCAGGCTTCTTCGCGATCGGCGCCTATACCTCGGTGGTGCTGCACAAGCTCTGGGGACCGCCGCTGCCGGTAGAGATCATCGTCGGCGGGGTCCTCGCCGGGGCGGTCGGGCTGGGCATGGGCGGCCTGACTCTGCGGCTCCGCGGCGTCTTCTTCGCGATCGGCACCTTGGCGCTGGCGATCGTGGTGCAGACCTTTGTCACCAATTGGGACTTCGTCGGCGGCTCGCGCGGTACCTATCTCATCCGCCCGGCGACCGCGCCGCTCTTCGGCAGCTATATCCACTATCTCTTCTTCGTCATGCTGGTCCTGTCGGGGATCGCGGTTGCGGTCGCGCGGACCATCGAGCGCTCGACCCTGGGCTTCGGCCTTGCCGCGATCCGCGACGACGAGCAGGCGGCCGAAGCGGCCGGCGTCCCGACTCTGAAGCTGAAGCTTATCTCGACAACGCTGTCAGGCGCACTGATGGGCATGGCTGGCGCGCCGTTGCCCTATTACGTGACCTATATCGATCCGTCCTCGGCCTTCAACCTCGCCTATGCCGTCAATTCCATCGCCATGCCGTTGATCGGCGGCATGACCAGCTGGGTCGGGCCGCTGTTGGGCGCGCTCCTTCTTGGCATCATCCAGCAGACCGTGACGGTGACAATCTCGTCTTCGGAAAACCTTCTCATCGTGGGCTTGGTTCTCGTGTTCTTCGTGATCGTCGCGCCCAACGGCGTCATCGGCTGGTTTCGGCCATGGCGCCGACGCGAGGCGGCGTGATGGAGGACGCCCTCCTCAAAGTCGAAGGGTTGGGCAAGCGCTTCGGCGGCTTCGTCGCGTTGGACGGCATCCAACTCGAGGTTCAGGCCGGCGAGCGCGTCGGCCTGATCGGGCCCAACGGCTCGGGCAAGAGCACGCTGGTCAATTGCCTTTCCGGCATTCTGCGCAACGATGACGGCACGGTCCGCTTCGACGGCGCCGCGCTCGACGGGTTGCCGGCGCATCGCCGCACCTGGCTCGGTCTTGCGCGCAGCTTTCAGCTTCCCAAGCCTTTTCGCAGCCTGAGCGTCGCCGAGAACCTGCGCATTCCACTGCTCTACACGGTCAACGGCCGCGGCGGCGTGCATCTAAGCGAGGCCGATCTCGCGGCGCGCTGCGGCGAGTTGCTGCGCATGGTCGGGCTCGAGGACAAGGCCAGGGCGCGGCCGCGCGACCTGACCCAGATCGAGATGCGCAAGCTCGAATTGGCCCGGGCGGTGGCGGCGGCGCCGAAGCTCCTCATCGCCGACGAAGCGATGGCCGGCCTGTCGCATTCCGAGGTCGACGACATCATCGCGCTGCTCTTCAAGCTCAACGAGAGCGGCATCGCGGTCATCCTGATCGAGCACATCATGCGAGCGGTAATGAGCTTCTCCCAGCGCCTCGTCGTGCTGGTGGCAGGCCGCAAGATCGCTGACGGCCTGCCGCAAGACGTTGTGCGCAACCCCGAGGTCGAGAGGGCTTATCTTGGCGAGTAGCCTCGCGGTGCACGGCCTCCATGCCGCCTACGGCTCGGTGCGCGTGCTCGAGGACGTGTCGATTGCGGCCGCGCCTGGGCAGACCGTGGCGCTCCTCGGCACCAACGGCAACGGCAAGAGCACGCTCATGAAATGCGTCATGGGGCTGCTTCGGCCGATGGCGGGCGAGATCACCGCCGAGATCGACGGCAAGACGCTCGATCTGACGCGGATGAGCACCGAGGAGATCGTCGAGGCTGGCATCGCCATGGTGCCCGAGGGAAGGCGCCTCTTTCCCAAGCTTACCGTCGAGGAGAATCTCCATCTCGGCGCCTTCCGCCGCGTCGCGCGCGAGAGCCTGACGCGTAACCTCGCGCATAGTTTCGAGGCAATCCCCCTGCTGCAAGAGCGGCGGCGGCAACTGGCCGGCCGCCTTAGCGGCGGCGAGCAGCAGATGCTGGCGCTGGCACGCGCGCTCATGTCGGCGCCGCGGATTTTGCTGATCGACGAGCCCTCGGTCGGCCTCGCGCCGCTGCTCGTTCACCGCGTCATCGACAAGATCAAGGAGCTGCAGCGCGATTTCGATCTCACCGTGCTCATGGCCGAGCAGAATTTCACCCAAGCCATCCGCATCGCCGATTGCGGCTATGTCATCGTCCACGGCAAGATCGCCTTTGCCGGAAAATCGGCGGAAGAACTCAACAACAATGATCTGATAAGGAAGTTCTATCTGGGGCTTTAGCCGAAGCCCCTGCACGGTCCGCCTCGATCACGATTCGGTGCGGGCTGCCCGTGGGCGATTGCCTCGCTGCGCCGGCGATGACACCATCGCCGATATAAAGAAAACCTGCGCGGAGGAACCTTCATGAAAAAGCTCCTTATTGCCGTGGCGGCGACGATGCTGCTCGCGGCCTCGGGCCATGCCCAGCAACAGCCGGTGCAACGGCCCGAGATGAGCTTCTTCGTCACGAGCGGGATCGGCCGCAGCGCCGATCTGGGCGGGCTCGCAGGTGCGGACAAGCTGTGCCAAAGCCTCGCCCAGCCGGTTGGCGCCGGCGCGAAGACCTGGCACGCCTATCTTTCGACGCAAGGAGCGGGCGCGGTGAATGCGCGCGATCGGATCGGCCAGGGCCCGTGGAAGAATGCGAAAGGCGTCGTGATCGCCAACAATCTTGCCGAGCTGCACGGCACCAACAACCTGACGAAGCAAACCGCACTGACCGAGAAAGGCGCAATCGTCAGCGGCGTCGGCGATGATCCCGTCACGCATGACATCCTCACCGGCTCACAGCGGGACGGAACCGCATTTACCGGCAACGAGGACCGCACCTGCGGTAACTGGACGAAGAGCGGCACCGACGGATCGGCGATGCTGGGGCATTCCGATCGCACGGGTCTGCGCGACGATCCGCCGGCGCATTCGTGGAACTCGTCGCATCCCTCGCGCGGCTGCTCCGTTGACGGCTTGCGCAGTACGGGTGGCGCCGGCCGGCTCTACTGCTTTGCGTCTCAATAGCGCGACGCGTCCGCTCGCCGGCGCCGCTCCGCGATAGCCTTTCCAAGCCTGTCGGCAAGCCGCCGGCGCTTCGCTGCGCCCGGCTTGACCAACAGCGCCGCCCTTCCTATATCGAGAAGGCGTACGTAATTAGCGTTCGAATGGAGCTAAGTGGCTGAGATATATACGGGAAAATAAAAATTACGAAACGAAGCGAGCGTTTGGGGGTCGCGGCGCGAGAGACCCAAGATGTTGCGGTGACGCTCAGCCTTTCAGGAACCCGTCGATCGTCGCAACCGTGCCGTCCGAAGCGCGTTTTTCGAAATCCTCGGCAATTTGCTTATAGAGCTTGGCCGCGCCCGCGAGCATTTGCGACGCGCCTGGATCGTCCTCGAGGAATTTCGCGATCTCTTCCATCTCGGCGACCCAGCGATAGGCCTTCGGATACATGCGCGGCATTTGGCGCGCGGAATAGCCCAAGAGTTCCGGCAGGCTGTCGCCGAGCGCTTCCTTGACGAGCGGTGCGACGCGATTGCGCATCGCGCCCAGCATCATCGCGGCGCCGATCGCCTGCGAGCCCTTGGTCATGCAGGCGTAGCCCATCTTCACGGCCGAGGCCTCGCCGATCCCGCCATCGACGAGGCGCATATCGAGGCCGAAATCCTTGAGCGCCAGCGCGCGCCGCGCGCCTTCGCCGGAGACGTAAAGCCGCGGGCTCACATCGCCCTCCTTAGCAGGCGGGCCGCCGATAATGCCGATATCGGCAAAGCCGCAGCCCGTGGGCGCAACCACAGCGGCGATGTCGCGCACGGTCGCGGGCGCGACCGCGTTGCAATCGGCGAAGACGGGCTTGCTCGGAAGCGCGGTCAGTGCCGGCGCCAGGCGCAGCGCCAGGTTCTTCGCCTCGCCCGGCGGCATCACCGAGAGGATGAAATCGGCGCCCGCGACGAGCTGCGCCTCGTCTTCGATGGCGACGAGACCCGCGGCCTTGGCGCGCGCGATGGTGGCATCGCTGCGCCCCTTCAAGCTCGTGCGCACGGTGGCGCCGCGCAGCCGCAGCCGCTGGCCGATGGCGGCTCCCATCTCGCCGGCCGCAATCACGACGATCGTCGGTGCCATCGCGAACCTCGCTTGGTTGTTTGCCGAAGCCTAGCAAGCGCATCCCGGACGCGCCATATTGTAAAGGCCCGAGAGAGGAGACCTGCCATGTGGTCGCTCATGTCCCGCAAGAAGCTCGAACTGCCCAGCCGCGAGGAGGCGCTGCCCGGACGGACGCAAAAGATGCGCGTGCCCGAACGCCATTTCGTCAACGGCAACCGGCTCGAGCCGCCTTTCCCCGACGGGCTCGAGAGCGCCGTCTTCGGCATGGGCTGCTTTTGGGGCGCGGAGCGTTGCTTCTGGCAATTGCCGGGGGTCTACACCACCGCGGTCGGTTATGCCGGCGGCTATACGCCGAACCCGAGCTATGAAGAGGTCTGCTCCGGCCGCACTGGCCACACCGAGGTTGTGCTCGTCGTGTACGACCCGAAGAAAATCAGCTTCGAGACCTTGCTCAAGACCTTCTGGGAAAGCCACGACCCGACCCAGGGCATGCGCCAAGGCAACGACGTCGGCACGCAATACCGCTCGTTGGTTTATTGCACCACGCCGGCCCAGAAGAAGGCCGCGGAAGCGTCACGCCTCGCTTACGAACCGGCGCTGAAGGCCAAGAGCTATAGCGCGATCACGACCGAGATCGCCGATGCCCCGCCTTTCTACTACGCCGAGGATTACCACCAGCAATATCTCGCCAAGAACCCGGGCGGCTATTGCGGCTTGGGCGGCACCGGCGTCAGCTGCCCGGGAAGCTGAGCGCCTAGAACATGGTCGCGTGTAACGGCATCAACATAGCTTCCGGTTCACCCGTGGATCATGGTCTAGGGTTTTGAATCGAGTGCACGATTCACGTATCGGAGAGAACCGGCCTGCTTCTTTCCGATACGATCGTGCTCTATGCGATCACCTTCTCGGCGCGGAGCTTTTCGATCGCGGCCGCGTCATAGCCGAGGCTCTTGAGCACCTCGTCCGTGTGCTCGCCATGCTCGGGGGTCGCCGTGCGGATCGATGACGGCGTGCGGCTGAGGATCATCGCCTGATTCAAGAGCTCCTGATAGCCGAGCTTCGGGTGCTCGATCGGCACCTCCATCTTCAGGTGCTTCACCTGCGGATCGGCGAAGACTTCGTCCATCTTGTAGATCGGGCCGCAGGGCACGCCGGCCGCGTTCAGCACCTCGACCCATTCGGCCGAGCTTCGCGTGGCGCAGATCTCGTCGATGATGGCGTTGAGCTTGTCGCGATTCTGGCGCCGCGCCTTTGGCGTTGCGAATTGCGGGTCGGTCGCGAGCCCGGGCGCACCCATCGCCTCGCACATGCGCGAATAGATCTCGTTGACCGCGGCCGAGATGTTGATGTGCCCATCCTTGGTGCGATAGACGTTGGTCGGGATGTTGGTCGGGTGGTTGTTGCCGGCCTGGCCCGGCACCTCCTTGGCGATGAGCCAGCGCGCGGCCTGGAAATCGAGCATCGCGATCTGGGCGGCGAGCAGCGAGGATTGCACCCATTGGCCCTCGCCCGATTCCTCGCGCTCCAGAAGCGCGATCAGGATGCCCTGAGCGGCGAAGATGCCGGCGCAGAGATCGGCGATCGGAATGCCGGCGCGCACCGGCCCCTGGCCCGGAATGCCGGTGATCGACATCAGCCCGCCCATGCCTTGCGCGATCTGATCGAAGCCCGGACGGTCGCGATAAGGTCCGTCCTGACCGAAGCCCGAGATGCTGGCATAGACGAGGCGCTTGTTGACTTGCTTGAGGCTTTCATAATCGATGCCCAGCCGGAACTTCACGTCGGGCCGGTAATTCTCGACCAGCGCATCGGCTTGGGCGACGAGCTGCTTCAGGATCGCTACGCCGGCCTGTTGTTTCAGATCGAGCGTGATGCTGCGCTTGTTGCGGTGGAGGTTCTGGAAATCGGGGCCGTGGCGCTCGGCGGTGAATCCGTCAGGGCCGGGGGCCTCGACCTTGATGCAAGCCGCGCCCCAATCCGCGAGCTGGCGCACGCAGGTGGGGCCGGCGCGCACGCGCGTCAGGTCGATGACCTTGAAGCGGGCGAGGGGAAGGTTGCTCATGCGCCATGCTCCGTCTTCGGGATCGTTAAGCAAAGGAGATTGGCCGCCAGCACCGAGGCGGCGAGGAAATAGAATACAGAGATGAGACCGAAATGGTCGGCGAGAACGCCGCCGATGATCGGCGCCGAAGCCGACATTACAGCCTGCACCGTGAACATCGCGCTGGTCATCGAAGCGAACATCTCGGGCGGCGAGCGATCCATCTGCCAGGATTGGATGACGGGTCGCATCGCGTACATGAAGAAGCCGAGCAGAGAGACGCCGACGACATAGATCGCGGGATTGTGTATGAAGGTGAGCCCGATGACGACCACAGTCGTGCTGCCCATGCCGGCCAAGACGATGGGGCGCCGGCCGATGCGGTCGGAGAGAACGCCGGCACAGGGCGTCGCGATCATGCCGCCGATCTGCAAGGCCATCATCGCCAGTCCCATGGCGAAGGGGCTCATCCCCATATCGCGCGACAGATAGAGCGGCAGGAAGGCGAGAAGCCCGGTCTGGGTGAGGGTGCGGCACCCGGCCATGAGGAAAAAGCTCCAATGCGTCGGTGAGCGCAACAAACTCGCGAGGCCAGCCCAATAGGCCTTGGCGTTGGGGCGTCGCGGCATGCCGGCGTCGCGGTCGCTACGGCCGAGAAAGACGACCAGCGGGACAACGCAGATGACGCAGGCGAGCGCGTTGATCTGAGCCGTGTGCTCCCAGGAGAGGCTCAGCAGCATCCAGCCGGCCGCGACCGGCCCTGCCGCGTCGCCCAAATTGGCGAAGAGCGAATGAACCGACATCGAATAGCCGCGGTTCTTGGGCAGGCGGATCGAGAGCCATGAGATCGCGGCGGGATGCCACATCACATTCGCGACGCCGAGAACGCCGAGGCACACGCACAATGCCGTATAGCTCGAGACGGCGCCGGTGGCGGCAAGCGACGCCGTGCACAAGAGAAGCGACGCGATCTGGATCGCGATCCGCCGTCCGGTGAGATCGACCAGGATACCGCTCGGCAGATTGGCCAGGATCGAGCCGATGAAGAGCGAGGTGACGAGGAAGCCGGTTTCGGTGTAGTCGAGGCCGAGCCCACGGCTGAGCGAAGGCAGCAGCAAATAGAAGGTCGCGACCACCCAATGGGTCGAGCCATGGGCGAGGCTCACCAGCATGATCGGGAACTGGGTCTTCAGCGAACGGAGGGGAAAGTCGACGGCTTGCGTGGTTGTCTCAACGGTCATGGGCGCAAGCATAGACGAGCGCGGCGCAACCCCCAAGTGCACCCGCGGCTCGAACCCCATGGTCGGGACCGCCGCCGGGCAGCAAACCCGCGCCTCGTGCCACGGTTTGCTGCGTCGCAAGCTGCTTGCGCGGCCGGACCCGGGGGGAGGGGGCGCGACGCCCGGGGCGCGGCGTGCTATCATCCCGCAAAAGTTACGCGCGCGGGTGGTGGCCGAGGGCTTAACCTTTTCCTGTCATCGTTGTAGGTACGTCGGTAGGCGAGCCTCAATGCACGATTGGCTCCAGGATCGCGAGCGCCCAGCGCGGAGAGACGCGGAGTAATGGACTTTCATCGGTTCATCGTCGAACACGGCACGCTGTCCTATCTCGTCACGTTCGCGTGGACCTTCTTCGAAGGCGAGACCTTCGTCATTTTCGCGGGATTCGCGGCGGCTCAGGGCTTGTTGGCTTGGCCGTTGCTGTTGGTGGCGGCGTGGCTCGGCAGCTTCGCGGGCGATCAGGCCTATTTCTGGATCGGCCGCCATTTCGGCGTGCGGCTCCTGGCGCGCCAGCCGGCCTGGCGCGAACGCGTCGACCGCGCGCTGGGCTGGCTCGACCGGTGGGATGCGGGGTTCATCCTCACCTTCCGCTTCATCTACGGGGTGCGCAACTTCTCGTCCTTCGCGCTCGGCATCAGCCACGTTCCTTGGCGCCGCTTCATGCTCCTCAATTTTATCGCCGCCGGCCTTTGGGCGGCGATCTTCGTCGCCGCGGGTTATGTGTTCGGCCAGGCGCTCGGGCACATGCTCGGGGAGATCGCGCAGCGCTTCAGCGAAACCTTGCTGATCGCCTTCGCGCTGCTCTTGATCATCGGCCATTTCGTCCATCGCTGGCACCGGCGCCGCCGGCGCAAGCTGGCGCCGATGGTCATGCCTCCGAGCTGATTTGTAGCGGGACGGTTCTTCCGGCGATTGCGACTAAATCGGAACGACGCGCCAACGCTCGGCGCGCATGGCCGCGCTCATCAATCGGCGCGCGAGATTCTCGGGTGTCAGGCCGCGCACGCCGAAAGCAAAGTGCGGCGTGACGCTGGCCGCGACGAACGCGAGCTTGCCCGCATCGGCAGCGGCCAGAGCCGCGCCGAGGTAGCGCGCGGAGTCGAGCTTCGTGACGATCATGCGGCGCGTATCGAGCTCGGCCGCGGCGCCGGCGAGCGCGGCGGCATCGGCGGGTTCAGCATCGGCGGGAAGGACGAACATGCCTTGAGCGCGGGCAGCATCGATGAGGCTACGGATGCGCTTGGCGTCGTCCGTCTCCGCTGGCGAACTGCCGCCCCCGTCGATGATCACCATGCGCCCGTCCGCGGTGGCGACGGTGGAGCGCAAGCTGGCCGCGTCAGGCGCAACGGCGAGCGGCAGATCGAGAATTTCCAGGTGCTCCTCGAGCTGCGCTGCGTCGCCGCGTGGATCGGTGCTGACGACGAGAATCTCGTGCGGCTCGAAGCGGGCGGCGAGTTTCGCCGCCAGCGTGCTGACGCCCGTGCCGTGCGCGCCATAGAGAAAGACCGGGGCCTTGAGTGCGTCATCGAGCGCCAGAAAATGGAAGTGCGCCGCGATCGCGATGGCGAGCCGGTCGACGGGGCGCGGCGCATGCGTTGGCGCCATGGCGAAACCGAGAAGGCGATCGACGAGGCCAGCCGGCACGGCATGGTTGCGCAAGATTTCGGTCAGCAGCCCGGGCGTGTCGCTCGGCCAGTCGCGCGCGACCGCCGATTCGGCTGCCGGCGCCGCACCATTCGGCGCGAGATAAGCGTTTGGCGCGGCGGTCGGTGCGGCGGCGATTCCGGCGGGCGCGGCGAGCGGGACCGGCGAGCGATGAAACGCCATCAATCTCCTCCTCTTGTGGAGATCGAGTGTCGGCGGAAAGCCTTAACAATTCATGGCCGCTGTCGCCGCTTGGCGCTATCGTCGCGGGAAACTTCAACATCGGCGCGCGGCGCCGATGCAAGAGTTGTGGCGTCGTGCTCCGCCAACCATATGCCGATGTAATGATGCCTTTGCTGCCATCCCAGCCGGAAATTGTCGCGTGGCGTTAGAGGGATTGGGCGCCTTCGTCTCGGTCGTTGTGATCGATGTCGTGCTCGCCGGCGACAATGCGATCGTCGTCGGCATGGCCGCTTCGGGCTTCGAACCCCGGCGGCGGCGGCAGATCATTATCTGGGGAACGCTCGCCGCGACCGTGCTGCGGATCATATTAGCGACCGCGGTGACTCATTTGCTTGCGGTCATCGGGTTGACGCTTGCGGGCGGTCTGCTGCTGCTTTGGGTGGCGTGGAAATTCTATCGTGATCTCTCTTGCGGCGATGTCGCGGCCCCGGCCGCGTCGGCGACGGATCATGCTCCGGCGAAGAACTTACCCCAGGCCGTGCTGCGGGTCGTGCTGGCTGATTTGTCGATGTCGCTCGACAACGTGCTCGCGGTGGCCGGCACGGCGCGCGATCATCTCTGGGTCCTGATCGCCGGCCTGTCGCTGTCGGTCGCGCTGATGGGTGTCGCCTCGGAGTTGATGGCGCGGCTCATCGGGCGCTACCGATGGATCGCCTGGATCGGCCTCGGCATCGTCACCTTCGTCGCGCTGCGGATGATCTATGAAGGCTGGGAGGAACTCGCCGCCTGGCTTTCATAGGCGCCGCTGCCGCGGAACTGGGTGTCGTAGAGTTCCTTGAAGGGGCCGCCCTTGCGCAGCAACTCGGAAAAGCCGCCGCGCTCGACGATCCTGCCGTCGCGCAGCACCAGGATGAGATCCGCGCCGCGTACCGTCGACAGGCGATGAGCGATGATGAAGGTGGTGCGGCCGCGCGTGAGCCGGTCGAGCCCCTCCATCACCATCGCCTCGGTCGCGACGTCGAGCGCCGAGGTCGGTTCGTCGAGGACGAGGATCGGCGCGTTGCGCAAGATCGCGCGCGCGATGGTGAGGCGCTGCTTTTCCCCCTCGGACAGGGTGATGGTGTCGCCGAGCGTGGTGTCGTAACCCTGGGGGAGCGTTTGCACGAGCGCGTCGATGCGCGCCAGCCGCGCCGCCTCCACGACCTCCGCGTCGCCGGCATCGGGCCTGCCATAGGCGATGTTGTCGCGCACCGACATCGGAAACACCAACGGCGGCTGCAGCACCATGGCGATCTGACGCCGCAGTGAATCGAGCCGGTAGTCGCGCACGTCGACCCCGTCGATCAGCACCACGCCCTTGGTCGCGTCAAAAAAGCGCGGCAGCAGCCCCATCATGGTCGATTTGCCGGCGCCGGTCGCGCCGACCAGCGCCACCTTCGTGCCGGGCTCGACCACCAGGTCGATATCGTTGAGCACCGGCATCGCGTCGCGATAGTGAAAGGCGACGCTGCGCCACTCGACCCTGCCAACCGCGCCGGTGGCAGGAAAGACGCGCGCGCCGTCCTTGAGGTCGGGCTCCGTGTCGAGTACCTCGAAGCAACGCCGCGCGCCGATGCGGGCACCCGCGATGAGGCCCCAGCTTTGGGTGATCTGGTTGACCGGCGTATAGAGCTGCGCGAGATAGGAGATGAAGACGACGAGTTCGCCAAGCGAAAGGCTGCCGCGCAGTACCGAGCGCGCGCCGACATAGACGACGAGCGCGGTCCCGGCCGCGATCAGCGCGTTGACCAAGCCGGAATAGAGCGTCTGCCAGCCATAAAGGCGCAGGGTCGCGCGCAGGCTCGCGCGGCTCGCGCCCATGAAGCGGCGGTATTCCTCGGCCTCCTTGGTGAACGCCTGGACGATCTTGATCGAACTCATCGCCCATTGGACGAGCGAATAGACATGGCTCTCGCGGTCGCGCACCTCGGTCGCGACTTCGGTGATCTTGCGGTTGAAGATCGCGATCAGCGCGAAGAGCGGCGGCACCACGGTCAACGACACGATAGTCAAGGTCGCATCGAGCGGGAGAAGGACGACCAGCATGCCGCCGAGGAGGACGATCGCCGAGATGATCGGCAGGATGCCGTTCATGATCACGGTTTGGACGGCGAAGCTATCCGCCGTGATCCGATACATGAGATCGCCGACGCGCTGCCGGCTGTGAAAGGCGAGCGACAGGCGCTGCAAATGCGCATAGAGCGCGCCGCGCAGATCGTTCACCATGCTCTGGCCGACGCTGATCGTGGTGACGTTGTGCAGCAGCGCGAGGAGTCCGGCGCCGATATTGATCGCGACGAGCCCGACGCAGGCGATCGCCAGCAATGTCAGGGGTGTCAGCCCCTGAAGCAGCGCGAGGGGCGGGGTCTTGCCGCCGAGCACATCGTCGATCACGATCTGCAGCGGCCACGGCTTCAACAACTCGAAGCCCGAAATCAGGAAGATCTGAAGCAACGCCCAGAGGATTCGCCCCTTATAAGGGCGCAGATACGGCAGTAGCTTCCAGGCGAGGCTGGTCATCGCCGGTGCCTTAGCCCGGCTTGACCGGAATGAGATTCTGGCGCTTCGCCACGGTTTCGGTGATGCGATGCATGAGGCGGCCGAATTCGGCCGTGCGATAGGCGATGAGCGCGCCTTGCAAGATGCCGAGGACGCCGACAACGGCGGCCCAGCCGGGGGCGTTGAGGATCAGCGCGGCCGCGGTCGCGATGGCGTAAGCACGCAGAATGAAGGCGGAAAGCCGCGAGAGCCGCATGGCGCAGCGCACGCGCAGGAGCCGCTTCTCGCCGCCGTGATTCTCCGTGCAGACGAGGATATAGGCGCGGCTCCACAAGCCGCGCGCGATCTTCAGGTCCCAATCGTTCCAGCCCTGATCGGTCTGGATGAAGTATTTCTGCGGCGCGAGGAAGCGCATGAACTCGCCGATGAGCGATTCCTTCTCGTCGCTCTTCTCGCTCCAATAGGAGAGATAGATCGCCCTGTCGCGCCAGTCGATGCGCGGTTTCTGCATGGTCTGGTCGAGCCCGCCGGTGGAATCGGCCGTCTTCATCTCGCGCCAGCGCCATTTGAGCCGTTCCCAGCCGCGCAGAATCGGGCCGAGATAGATCAGCAGCGCGACGAGCGCGCGCGCTTTGACGCCGCGGAAACGCTTGTCGATGGGCGCGCGCAGCGCACCGTTGATGCAGAGAACCCAGGTGACGGCGAGCGGCACGACGAAGAGCAGCATCCAGCCACCGGCCAGGAGCCCGACCAAGGCCAGGAGAATCGCGACCACGTTCCACTCGAAGGTGAGCGGCAGGAACTGGGCGAGCGAGGAGGGCGGCTCATAAAGCGTTTGGAACAGGCCGCGGCCGAAGACGCCGGAGTAGATCACCGGCCGGCGCGACAGGAGCAGCGCAGCCGAGAGGTCGCCATAGATGCGGCCGAGCCATTTCGCCTGTCCGAACAGGTTGAAGCGGATCGGATGCTTCGAATAGACGAGCGCTTCCGCCTTGCCATAGCCGCGCTGCTGGCCGAGATAGGCTTTGACGGTGTTGCGGCGGAAATGCCAGACCACCGCGGCCGGGCTGAAGCCGATGGTGTAGCCCGCATCCTGGAAGCGCCAGCAGATATCGACATCATCGCCCGCCGCGCGATAGACCGGATCGAAGCCGCCCAGCCGTAGCAACACGTCGCGCCGAAAGGCCATATTGCAGCCGGCGATATGCTCGGCGACGTCGTCCGCCAAGAGCACATGGGTCGGGCCGCCGGGCGAGACCGCCACCGCCGCCGGCACGAGACTGTCCTCAGGCGGCGGGAAATTGGGGCCGCCGCAAGCGGCGAGGTCCGAGACCTCCATCTTGGCAATGAGGTAGGCGAGCCAATCCGGATCGGCGACGCAATCGCTGTCGGTATAGGCGATGATCTCGCCGGTGGCGTTCTGCGCGCCGACATTGCGCGCGACGCTCAAGCCCTTGTTCGGCTGCGAGATGATGCGGCAATAAGCATAACGCTCGGCGATGGCGAGGCTCGTATCGGTCGAGCCGTCATTGACGACGATCACTTCGTAATCGGGATAATTGAGCTTCGCCAGCGATTCGAGGCAGGGCGCTAGGGTGCGCTCGGCGTTGTAGGTGCAGACCACGACCGAGACGCGCGGCGTGCGCGGCAGAAGCGGCGGGATAGCGCCGCGATAGCGCTCGCGCACCGCGGCGAGCGCGGGCTTTTCTTGCCGCGCGCGGTCGACAAGGCCGAACGCCCAATCCTCGATCTGATGGCCGCCGGTGAACCATTCGTCGGTCCAGGCGAAGACGAAGGCGCCGGCAACCCCCATCTCGAACGCGGTACGCAACTGCCAGGTCAGGATCTCGGCCTGTTCCTCAGCGCCTTCGCGCATCGAATCGATGCCGAACTCGGTCAGCACCAGCGGCCGGTCGACGGCGAGGTTGTGAAGCCGCGAGATATAGCGCCG
>JBJKPV010000315.1:0-14127 GCA_046706015.1 Allostellaceae bacterium
GCGCCGGGATTCGACTAAACGCGTTCCGATCAGATTGAATCGGACCACGCTCTCGATTCGTTGGTTTCGTCGCGTTTTCTACGCCGAACCGGCTTCCACTTCGGCGGAAAACGCTCTAGGGAACGCAGGCGGCGCCGAGGCGCCGCACCGCGCCCGCGCCCCCAAGCGACAGAACGGCCTCCTCGATCGCCTCCCTTTGCGGCGGCGCGAACAACGCCGCGGCATTGTCGCGGAATTTGCGCCGCACCTCATCCTCGCTCAGCGGGCGCTCGGCGCTGCCGCGATTGTGTTGCTCGATCCGTTCCAGCCGATGTCCGTCGAGGGTGTCGACGATCACCCAACCTTTGAATTGTCCAGGCTTGGCGGTGCGGTCGATCTCATATTCGACCTTGTGCGCGAGCGCGCGCACAAGGTCGCGCGTTTCGGGGCCGCCGCGATAGCTCGTTCCATCGAGCCGGCCGGTGACGAGCGCTTCGGCGAGCGAATATTGGAGCGAAGCCCGCCCCTGCCAGTCATTCTCGGGCGCCACCTTCTTGTCGCGCGGCTCGCAGACGACGCCGACCATATAGTCGGCGATCGGGCAGAGGATGCGCGCGACATTTTCGGCGCGCAGGCCTTCGGCATGGAGCGCCAGCATCGCGTCGATGAAGGAATGGAGCACATGGGCGCAAGGGTAGGGCTTGAGCGAAATCCCGCGGCATTCCCAATGCTGACCGAGCCCGGCTGTCACGGCGGCGAAGTCGAAACGGTAATCCGCATCCTGGACATGGGTGTGGAAGAAGCCCGAGCCGCCCTCGAAGACCTGCATCGGTCCGGTGTGGCCGTGCTGGGCGAGCAGCGCCGCCGTGATCCCCGAATGCGCGGCCCAGCCGGCATGGAGATTGGGCGCCTCGGCGCCTTCGCGCATGCCCTGGCCGATGGCGGCGGCGAAGCTGCCCGTGACGCCGGCCGCCTGCGCGGCAGCCGCGGCATCGAGGCCTAGGAGGCGAGAAGCGGCATAGGTCGCACCGAAGGCGCCGAAAAGCCCGGTCGGATGCCAGCCGCGCTTGTGAAACTGCAGCGGCGCCGCCATGCCGACACGGCAGGCGAGCTCGCTTCCGGCGATGAAGGCGGCAAGGAATTCGTCGCCGCTCGTATCGAGTTCCTCACCCAAGGCCAGGGTCGCGGCGAGGAGCGTTGCACTGACATGCACGATGGTCGCGTTATGCGTGTCGTCATAGGAGAGCGCCGAGGCCATGGCGCCATTGGCGATGGCAGCCAGTTGCGGCGCGGTACGATCGGGAAATCCCAAGAGATGCGCGCCGCCGGTCCCGCCCATGGCCAGCGTTCCGGCGCGGATCTTGCGGCCGTAATCCTGCCCCGCGACCAGAAAGGCCACGCCCAGCGTATCGATGATCCGCGCTTGCGCCGCGCGCACCACGTCTTCGGGAATATCGTCGAGGGAGAGCGTCGAACTCCATTGCGCGATCTCTTCGCTGATTGTGGGCATAGGCGCTCGCTCCGCTCTCGTCCTCGGCCAAGGTTAACGTTACCACATCCGAATTGCGCCGCGGGGCGCGCTGCGTCTATGCTTTCGCCGGGGAACGCCGCCGCGCGGGGACAACGGCAATCGGGAGAGAAGGATCATGAGCGCAACCGGCCACGCCGCCTCGACCACGCCCGACCATATCCGCAAGGCCTGGAACGAGGCGCATGTCACGCCGCTCTGGGAAGAGCTCGCCGCACACAGCACCGAAGTGCAGCGCGACCGCGCTTTCATATGGAAATGGCGCACGATGCGCCCGCTGATCGAGGATGCGCTCAACCTTCAGGATATGCGCGCGATCGAGCGCCGCGTCCTGACCTTGAAGAATCCGAATCTGCGCGCCGACACGCCAATGGGCGCGACGCCGACCTTGACCGCGGCGCTGCAGATACTGAAGCCGGGCGAGAGCGCGCGGCCGCATCGCCATTCGCCCGACGCGCTGCGCTTCGTGCTCGAAGGCGAAGGCGCCTATACGATCGTCGACGGCAAGGAATGCCTGATGGAAGAGGGCGACCTGGTGACGACGCCCGGATGGACTTGGCACGAGCATGTCCATCGCGGCAAGCGGCCGATCATCTGGCTCGATTCGCTCGACGTGCCCTTGCACCGCTATCTCGGCACCGACGGCTTCGAGCCCGGCCCGCCGAACAAGCTGCCGCCGACCTCGCCCGATGCGCTGTTCGCGGTCGCCAATATCGTGCCCGACGGGGTCGAGGCGAACCCCAACTATTCGCCGATCTTCCGCTATCCCTGGGCGCAGGCGAGCGCGGCCCTTTCGGCGGCGCCGCTTGCCAAGGACGGCGCGCGCCGCGTGCGCTATGTCAATCCGATGAATGGCGGCCCGGTGATGTCGCTGATCGATTGCTACCTGGTCGAACTCGCCGATGGCGAGACGATGCCGATGCGCACCAGCGCCAGCATGGTCTGCGCCGTGGTCGAGGGCAACGGCACGACGCGCGTCGGCGACGACACCATCGCCTGGGAGCCCAAGGACGTGTTCAGCCTGCCGACCGGCGCGTGGGTCCGTCATCGCGCGCAAGGCAAGGCGCGGCTCTTCGTCGTAAGCGACCGCGAGGTGCTGCGGCGCCTCGATCTGCTCGAGGAAGAATACGGCGGCATCGCCTGATCGCCCGGCACACCGTCCTATCATGATCGAGACCCCCATTCTGATCGTCGGTGCGGGACCTGTCGGTCTCGCGCTTGGCTGCGATCTTGGCCGCCGCGGCATCGAGTGCCTGATCATCGAGCAGAGCGACGGCGTCATCTATCACCCGCGCGCCACCGCGCTCAACGCGCGAACGATGGAGCTGCTGCGCCGCTGGGGCGTCGCCGAGCGCGTCAAGCAGGACGGCACGCCGCCCGACTTCCCGCATACCGCGCTCTATCTGACCGGCTTTCACGGCTATGAGATCGCGCGCATCGAGCGGCCGAGCCATGGCGGCAAGGCGCCATCGCCGATCAGCCCGGAGCGGCCGCAGCGCTGCAATCAACTCTTCCTCGACCCGATCCTTCGCGATCTGGCGCAAAGCCTGCCGACGGTCACGCTGCGCTATCGCTGCCGTTTCGAATCGCTCGTCGAAGAAGGCGACAAGGTCATCGTCACCGCGCGCGACCTCGCCAGCAACGAGGAGCAGCGCATCGCGGCGCGCTATGTCGTCGATTGCAGCGGCAGCCACAGCCCGATCCGCCGCGCCTTCAAGATCGGCATGAGCGGTCAATCCGAGACCGAATATCATTTCAGCGTCTTCATGCGCCTGCCCGAGCTGTGGAAGCATCACGACAAGGGCAAGGCGGCGCTGACCTTCTTCGTCGACGAGAAAGGGTCCTGGCGCAATCTCGTCATGATCGACGGGCGCGAGCTCTACCGCTTCGCGCTCGCCGGCAAGGAATTCTACGACAATCCCGAAGCGGTCGACGTCAATTGGCATTTCGACCAGGTGGCGGGCCCCGACATTCCGCGCGAGATCCTGTCTGTGGTCCGTTGGACCGCCTGCGACGTCGTCGCCGACAAATACCGCGTCGGCCGCGTCTTTCTGGCTGGGGACGCGGCGCATCAGAATCATCCCTCCGGCGGCTTCGGCCTCAATACGGGCATGGGCGATGTCGACAATATCGGCTGGAAGCTCGCGGCCATGGTCCAGGGCTGGGGACAGCCGGGCCTGCTCGATTCCTACGAGATCGAACGCCGCCCCGTGGGGCTGCGCAACATCAACCAGGCCTATACGGGGCATGCCGATAACCGCGACCGGCGGTCGCATCCCGACATCACCAAGGACACGGACGAAGGCGCGCGCGCCCGCACCCAAATGAAAGAGCAGATCCTCGGCAGCCAGCCCGCCATGGTTCTGACCGACGGCATCGCGCTCGGCTATCGCTATGACACTTCGCCGGTCGTCTCGCCCGACGGCACGCCGCCAACGCCCGACACGATCAGCCTCTACGTTCCGACCGCACGGCCGGGCTCGCGCGCGCCCCATGCCTGGCTCGATCATGAGCATCGCCGCTCGATCATCGATCTCTTCGGCGGCCATTTCGTTCTGCTGCGGTTCGGCGCGGACGCGCCCGATGCCGCCGCGCTCGCAGCCGCTTTCGCGCGGCGCGAGATCGCGCTCGATGTGGTGCCGATCGCCGATCCCGAGATCGCTCGGCTTTACGAGCGCAAGCTGGTGCTGGTGCGGCCCGACGGGCATGTCGGATGGCGCTCCGATGCGCTACCGCAGGACCCGCTCGCGCTGGTCGATCGGCTGCGCGGCGCAGCGAATTAGAACCGGCGCGGGGCTCCCTGCGCCAAGGAGGCAGCCATGAAATGCGTCGAGATCGTCGCCACCACCGGCATTGACGGGCTGCGCGTCAGCGAAAGGGCTACACCCAAGCCGGGCCCGCGCCAGGTTCTGGTGCGCATGCGCGCGGCTTCGCTCAATTATCGCGACGCGATGATTTTGTCGGGCAATTACGCGCGCGGCGTGAGCCTGCCGCGAATTCCCTTGTCCGACGGCGCCGGCGAGATCGTCGAGGTCGGCGCGGAAGTCACGCGCGTCAAGCCGGGCGATCGCGTCTGCGGCACCTTCTTTCAGCGCTGGGTCACCGGACCGGTCTTTCCCGAGATCCAAGACGCGGCGTTGGGCGGCACGGCCGAGGGCGTGCTGGCGGAATACGCCGTGCTCGAAGGCGACGGCGTGGTGCGCTTTCCCGATCATCTGAGCTTTGCCGAAGCCGCCACCCTGCCCTGCGCCGGCCTCACCGCGTGGCATGGGCTCTTCGAGGCGGGCGGCCTCAGAGCCGGAGACACCGCGCTGCTGCTCGGCACCGGAGGCGTCTCGGTCTTGGGCATGCAATTCGCCCGCGCTGCCGGCGCGCGTGCGATCATCACCTCGTCGAGCGACGATAAGCTTGCGCGCGCCAAGGAACTCGGCGCGAGCGGCACGATCAACTACGCCAAGAACGCGAGTTGGGCAGCCATGGCGCGCGAGATGACCGAGGGGCGCGGCGTCGATTGCGTGCTCGATGTCGCCGGCGGCGCCAGCACCAAGGGCGCACTCGAGGCGCTGCGTCATGGCGGGCATCTCGCCATCATCGGCGGGCGCTCGGGCCCCGGCGGCGAGCTTGATCGGCGCTTCATCCTGCAAAAGGGCTTGCGCGTCTCCGGCATCAATGTCGGCAGCCGCGCCATGTTCGAGGCGATGAACCGCGCGATCGCCGTGGCGCGGCTGAAGCCGGTCGTCGACCGCAGCTACGCGCTGGCCGACAGCGTCGCCGCCTATCGCGATTTCCTCACCGGCAAGCATTTCGGCAAGATCGTCATCACGATCTAGATTCGTCGGTTTTGTCGCGTTTTCTACGCCGAACCGGATTCCACTTCGGCGGAAAACGCTCAGCCGGCGCTTCAGCGCCGGCGCCCGGCGGTCTCGAACGCGCTCGCGAGGGCGGCGAGCGCCGCGTCGTCGCGCGTGGCGGCAAGAGCAGAGCTCGCGAGGCGCTCGGCGGCCTCGGCGCCGATCTCCGGATCGGCGATACGATTGAACTTCGCCCGCAGCGCGCGCTCACCGAGGCTGCGCGCGGGATCGCCCAGCGCGTCAGTTACCAGCGCCTCGCGCTTGCACCCGTCGGCCAGGGTGATCTCGATCCGCGCCGGATAACGCTCGGGAAAATGCGGCGTGAGCGCGGCATCGGCCGCGACCTCGACCCGCTTCATGAAAGCTTCGATCTCCGGCGCTGCGGTCAGATCCGGACGCACCACATCGTCGAGCAAATCAGGGCGATAGACGGCGAGCGCCAATTGATAGGCCGTGCTGGTGATGCGCTCGACGCGGCCGCGGGCCGCGTTGCGATGGCCGATCATGCCGGCATAAGCAGGCGGAACCGCGACACGAACCGCGGCGATCTCGGCAGGCGTCGTCTCGCGCAGCAACGCCAGGAACCCATCGATCGCCGCCATGCCCTGCTTTGCCGAGCAATAAGGCTTGTAGCTGACCGCCGCGATCGCTCCGTCTGCGGCGACGGGCGCCAGAAGCCGCGCCGGATCGCAGGCGATGCCGTGCGTCCGTTGCAGCCAATCGCCGTCGAGCAAGCTGCGATCGGCCTGATAGCCCTTGGCCACGGCAAGTGCCGCGAACACACCGGCGCGCGCCGCTTCCCCGAGCAGAATCCAGCGCGGCGATGGCCCGCCATGGCCGCCTGCGGCACCGCTCGAAAGATTGAGGGCCATCGCCATCGCATCCGCCGTCGCGCCGGCATCGAGGCCGAGAAGCGGCGCAGCCGTTGCGGCCGCGCTCATCGGGCCCGTAAAAAAAGTCGGCCAGACGCCGCGATAGAGGATGGTCGCGCCCGAGACTGCGAGGCTCAGCCGGATCATCGCCTCGTAGCCCATGGCGAGGCTTTGGGCGAAACGCGCCGCGCTCGTGACGCCGAACGCGGCCGCCAAGGTGAGCGCTACCGGCACGACCACCGATCCCGGTGTCGTACACGAAGCCATGTGGATGTCGTCGATCTCGGTGTTGCGGATGATTGCGACCCGCAGTGCGATCCGGTCGAGCGGATCATCACGAAGAGCCGGCGGCGAAGCGCGCGTTCCGCCGGTCAAGCCGTGCAACAGCGCGGTGTCGGAGGTGCGGGCGCCGGCGTACCACGCGCCCAGCGTGTCGAGCAGATGGTGCGCAAGCAGCTGTCGTGCCGCGTCGCTCGGCGCGCCGAGGCTTTCCGCCAGATTTTCGAGAGTTGTCGCCACCGAGCCTCCTGATTACGCTGCTTACTTCCTCGGGAGAAATGCCGTCGTATGGAGCTTCGCCATGTCAGGCGCATGATCGAGCAGCTTCATCTCGACGAAGGTATGGCCCAGCGCCTTCATCCCGACCGGATCGAAGGAGCCATTGCGCGCGAAGATCGCCATGCCCTGATCGTATTCGCGGCTCGCCACTGCTGGCGCGAAGCGCGTGAAGCTTCGCGTAAGCGCGACCGTCTCGCTCTTATGCGCACGCATCCAGGCGATGGTCTCGAACCAGCCCTTGACGAAGCGCCGCACGACATCCGGATGAGCATCGATGATGCGCGCCGAGGCGTAAAGCGCCTGGCCGACGAAATGCGGACCGAGATCGAAATGCGGGAGAAGCAGCCGGCCGCGCTTCGAGCGCTCGAGCTCGAAACCGACCGCGGCGGGCGCGACGACTCCGTCGAGCTGGTGCGTCGTAATCAGCGCGATCTCGTTCGCGAGTCCGCTGCCGACATAGGCGATCGTGATATCCTTCGGCCCCCAGCCACGCTGTCGCATGAAACGCTTCAGGAGCCATTCGGTGAAGGAGCCAGGCGTGGTCACGCCGATCTTCTTTCCTTTGAGGCCGTTCGGCGTCTTGGCCGGCGAATCATAGGGCACGACGATACCGAGCGCGGTTCCCTTGCCGACGACGGCGACCGCCTTTTCAGCCGCGCCCTTGGCGATGAAGGCCATGTCGGTCGCGGCCGAAACCGCGAGATCGATCCCGCCCGCCACCATCGCCTGCTGCAGCTTGGCGCCGCCGCCGAAATCGGTGACTTCGAGATCGAGCCCCTCCTTCGCGAAGATGCCCTCGTGGATGCCGATCCGCAGCGGCAGGAAGGTGAAATTACTCCCGGCCGGCGTGCCGGCTTGAAAAGTCTCGGCGGCGGCCGGGGTGGCCGCCAGCGCCGCGACCAGCATCGACGCCGTAACCGCGCGGATCAAGAAACCTCGTCGCATCGCGATCCTCCCTGAGACGTTTCTCCCTGGCGGTACCTTAATTTCCGCCTTCTTCTTCGAGCCGCTCTCCCTGGCAGTCTTCTTCGAGCCGCGCGTTTTCAGGCGGCGGCGGACACCGCTTCAGGCTGCGTGCCAGCGGCTGAAGTGGCGCTCGGCCATGCGGCATAACTCGTTGAGCGTCACGGCGATCGCGGCCAGCACGGAGATCAGCGCGAAGAGATCCGGCGGCGAGAAGCTCTCGGCGAAGAGCCGCGTGTAGAAGCCGATCCCGGCCGTCGATACATAGAGCTCGGCCAGCAGGACGCCCAGCAGCACCAAGGTCATGCCCAGGCGCATGCCGGTGAAGAAGCTTGGAATCATGTGCGGGAAGACGATCGAGGTGAAGATCTGCCAGCGGCTCGCGCCCATGGAACGTGCCGCGGTCAGGAGATGAGGACGGAGGTTTTGGACGCCCGCCACCGTCGTGACGATGACGGGGAAGATGCCGTGGCTGACGCCGAAGGCGATCTTCGCCTCCGGCCCGATGCCGAAGGACAGAATGAAAAGCGGCAGGATGGTCGCCTGTGGAATCGCATAGAGGAGAAGAATGACGGGCAGGATCGCGCGCTTGGTGAAGCCCTGCAGCCCGACGATGAGCCCGACGGTCATGCCGATGCTGACCGACATGACAAAGGCGATGACCACCTCGTAAATCGTGACCCCGATCGCGTGCACGATCTTCGGATCGGCGAAGATGTGAAAGAGCGCGACGAAGGCTTGCGAGGGCGGGCACAGGAAGAGCGGATCGGCATAGAGCCTCGCGCCCACCTCCCACAAAACGAACAGCCCTATGATAACGAGGAGCCGGGCCATGCCCGGCGACATGATCGGACCCTTGCGCGCGCTCATTGCGCACCCCGCCGGCCACGCGCCTCGGCGAAAGAGACGACGATGTTGATGAACAACGCCATCAAGACCGCGAACATAATGTTGCCGAACATTTCCGACGATTCCATGTTCTCGGCCAGCGACACGATACGGTGGCCGAGGCCCGCCAGCGACGAAATCGTCTCGCCGCCGAGGATCGACAGGAAGGCGACGATGCAGCCGATCCGCAACCCCGTGAGCACCACCGGAAAGGCGGCTGGCAGCATCACCGACCAGAAGAGCTGCAGCTCGGAGGCGCCCATCGAGCGCGCCGCCCTGATATAGGTCTTGTCGACATAGGCGAGGCCGGCGATCGTGTTGAGGACGATCGGAAAGAAGGCGATCGTCGTGCCGATGGCGATCTTCGACCCCTGCCCGAGGCCGAAGAAGAGCAGGTAGAGCGGGTAGAGCAGGATCGCGGGGATCGAATAAAGCCCCGCGAGCAGCGGATCGAACACCCTGACGGCGTAACCCGACCGACTGATGAGATAGCCGAGCATGCAGCCCGAGACCGAGGCGAGGATCACGGCGGAAATCCATTCGTGAACCGTCACCCAGAGATCGGGCCAGACGCTGTTGGTCGTCAGCAGAACCCAGAAATCGCGGAACACCGGGGCGGGCGGCGGCAGTAGGAGGCGGTTGATGCCACCGGGCAAGGTCGCCCAATACCAGAGGGCAAGCACCGTGACCAGGATGCCCAGCTGGACCAGGCGCGGAATAAGCCGAGATGGAGCCTTCATGCGCCCTCCCCCGTTTCACCGCGCTCGCTCAGCGTCTTGCGGATCTCCTCATGCAGCAGCTCATAGAGCTCGTTGCGCAAATTGCCGAGCTTCTCGGAAGTCATGAAGTCGCTCTTGCGCGGATGGCCTTCCTCGACATTGATGATCTTCTTCAGCTTGCCGGGCCGCGCGGTCAGCACCGCGACGCGATCGGCGAGAAACACCGCTTCGACCAGGCTGTGCGTGACGAAGATGATGGTCTTGCCGGTCCGCGCCAGCAGCACCGAGAGATCCTCGCCCAGCACCATGCGGGTCTGCTCGTCCAGCGCGGCGAAAGGCTCGTCCATGAGCAGGATCTCGGTGCGCAGCCCCAAGGCGCGGGCGAGCTGCGCGCGCTGCTTCATGCCGCCCGAAAGCTGCGCCGGGTAGTGGTCCCGGAATTCGGCGAGCCCGACCGCACGCAGCGATTCGATCGCCCGCTCCTCGCGCTCGCCGCGACCAACGCCTTGAAACGCCATGCCAAGCTTGACGTTGTCGATGACGGTGCGCCACGGAAAGAGCGTGTTCTCCTGGAACACGAAGGCGACCTTTTGCGGTGACGGTCCGCGCACCGGCTGATCCTCGATCGTCACGGTCCCCGTCGTCGGCGTCGCGAGCCCGCCGATGATGTTGAGGAGCGAACTCTTGCCGCAGCCCGACGGACCGATGAGGCACAGCAACTCGCCACGCGCAATGTCGAGCGACGCGCTTTCGAGCGCCACCACCCGCCGCGGGTCGCCTTCCGCTCCGAAGGCTTGGCTCACCCCATCGACCCGTATTACCGTCTGAGCCCCGCTCACGTCCTACTCCTCCTCGATCGACCCATTACGACCTAACCCAGTGCACTTTCCGCGCGAACCGCGCGCGTCCGAGCCGGCCGCAGCGGGCCTGTTTCACAACAAAAAACAGCGCAGTATCGCCGGCAGTCGCGCCGACACGTTCTATGGCCGCGGCGCATGTCATGACCACGCACCGCCCGAAGCGGTTCCGCACCGGTCGCGCGTCATTGTCCGCCACCGGGCAGGAATTTCTCGGTATAGAGCTTGCTCATGTCTGGCTCTTTCGGCAACAAATTCATTTGCACGAAGGACTTCGCGAGGACTTTCAGCGCCTTCGGGTCGAACTTGCCGGTGTCCGACAGCGACGGCATGACCTCGTCATAGGCGTGCGCAGCGATCGCGATCGGCTGATGCATCACCGGCGCCGCGATCTTGACCGCTTCGTCTTTGTGCTTGCGCATCCACGCGACGGTCTCGAACCAGCCGGCAAGAAACGCGCGCACCTGTTCGGGATGCCGGGCGATGATCTTGTTGGTGGCGAAGGTCACGTGGTTGATGAAAGAGGGCACGAAGGTGCTGCAACGCATGATGACCCGCGCCTTGTGCGCCTCGGCAAGCTTAGCGGCACCGGCGACATCGATCATCATCCCGTCGATCTGATTTGTCTCCATGGCGGCGATCTGTGCCGCGTTCGAGCCGAGCGGGACGGCGTGGATGCCATTCGGCCCCCAGCCGAGATAGCGCGACGCCTCGTGCACCATCCAATCGGTGAGGCCGCCGACGGTCGAGACGCTGATCTTCTTACCCTTCAAATCCGCGGGCTTCTTGACCGCCGAATCCTCGCGCACCACCATCACCAGACCCGCCGGCGGGCCAGCGAAAGCGGCGACGCCCAGATCCGAATTTCCCTTGGCGACGAAGGCGAGCTCGGGCCCGGAGCCCAAACCGACATCGACCGCGTCGGCGCCGAGACCCTGTTGCAGTTTGGCGCTGCCCGCGAAATTCACTTCTTCGATCTCGAGCCCGTGCTTCTTGTAGAAACCCTCTTCCATGCCGATGTCGAGCGGGGTGAAATCGAACGGCCCCGCGATCGCCTTGCCGACGCGCAGCTTGTCAGCCGCCTGCGCGTGACCACTGCCGAAAACACAAAGAAGGCAAGCCGCCGCGCCAATGGCCGCGAGGCGAATGCGTCCCGTCGATTTCCTCATCTCGATCTTCCTCCCTGTCACGCGCCCTTTACCCGCTTGCGGCGTTATCAGTGCGCCGCTCCGGGCAAGAACCTTTCCGTGTAGAGCTTGCTCATATCCGGCTCCTTGGGAAGCGTGCCGAGCTCGACGAAGGAGCGGGCGAGAACCTCCAGAGCCTTGGGATTGAATTTTCCGTCGTTCGAGAAGGTCGGCATCACCTCATCATAGACCTTGCTCTCGATCGCTTCCGAGACATGGCCGACTTGCGCGCCGATCCGCACCGCGTCCGCCTTATGCGTGTGCATGAAGGCGATCGTCTCGAACCAGCCGGCGAGGAATTCACGCACCTGTTCGGGGTGAGACGCGATGATCTTGTTGCTCGCATAGATCACGTGGATGTGGAAATCCTTTACGATATCGGCAAAGCGCACCACGATCCGCGCGACGCCTTCGTCTTCGAGCGTGTAGGCGCCCGCGATGTCGGTGACCATACCGTTGGTCTGATTGGTGCGCAGCGCCGCGACTTGCGGCGGCGTCGCGCCCAGCCCCACCAGCCTGATGCCGTCCGGCCCCCAGCCCTGCTGGCGCGACAGCTCCTTGACGAGCCACGCCGTCAGCGAACCGGCGGTGCTGACGCTGACCAGCTTGCCCTTGAGATCGGCGACCGTCTTCACTGGGCCGTCTTTTTGCGTGATGAGACAGAGCAGCGCGGGCTGATTGGCCATCGCCGCGACGGCGAGCTCGGGATTGCCCTTGGCAATGAAGGCAAGCTCGGGTCCCGAGCCGACCGCGATATCGATCGCTTCCGCCGCGATGCCACGCTGCAGATTGGCGCTGCCGGGAAACGCGGTCGCCTGGATGTCGAGATTGTGCTTTTTGAAGATGCCTTCCTCGATGCCGATATCGAGCGGCGCGAAGGTGAAGGGCTGGGCCTGCGCCTTGCCGACACGCAGCTTGTCGAGCGCATGGGCCGGCGCGATGGCGCCGATCGCGGCAAGAAAGCCGAGAAGGACGCAAAGACCAGCGCGCCTGGCCTTGCCGAACGGCGCCTGTTTCATTGGTTGCAAAATTCCCTCATTCATCGTCCAGACATTCTCTCCCGAGGCGCAGCGCCGAGATCACGGGGCCGCTGCCGGCAGGAATCTCTCAGTATAGAGTTTCGACATATCGGGCTCCTCCGGAAGGATTTTCATCTCGACGAAGGAGCGGCGCAAAACCGCCAATCCCCGACGGTCGAACTTGCCGTCATCGGAGAGCATGCGCAAGGTCTCATCGTAGACGCGAGCGATGATCGGCTCGGGAATTTTGAGCACGCCGCTCGCCACGCGCACGGTTTCGCTCTTATGCGTCTTGACGAAAGCGATGGTCTCGAACCACGCGGCCAGGAATTGGCGCAAATCGTTGGGTCGCTTGGTCACGACCTCGTTGGTCGCGAAGATGACGTGATTGACGTACTCCTTGACGATATCGCCGAATTTCAGCAGCAGCCGCGCCTGACCGGCATTCTGAAGCTTGTAGGCGGTCGTGATGTCGAACGGGACCGCGTCGACCTGCTTCGTGCGCAGCGCAGAGAGCTGGGCCGGTACGCCGCCGAGCGCGACCATCCTGATCCCGTCGGGGCCCCAGCCTTGCTGGCGCGACAATTCGCGTATCATCCACTCGGTCTGCGAGCCGACGCTCGAGATGCTCGCGGTCCGGCCTTTGAGATCGGCAATCGTCTTGACCGGGCTGTCGGCGGCGACGCAGAGCGTGATCCCGAGCGGCGGCCCCGCTTCTTCCGCCACCCCCAGAACCGGCGCGCCCTTGGCGATGAAGGCCATGCCCGGGCCGGAACCGATGCCGATATCGATCGCGCCAGCGGCGAAGGCCTGCTGCAGCTTCGCGTCGCCGGTGAAGGCAGAGGCGACGACGTCGAGGCCGTGCTTTTTGAAGATGCCCTCGGCGATACCGACATCGAGCGGCGTGAATTGGAACAGCGAGGGGAAACCCTTGCCGACGCGCAATTGGTCGGCCGCCCTGGCCGCAGGCGCGAACAGGAGCGGCGACGCGGCCACCACGGCAAGCGCCACGCGCGCGAGCGTCGAGATTCCGTTCTTGCAGATGCTCACTGCAGCAGACCTCCCGTCCCTTGCAGCCGGGCGCCGAAGCGCCGGCCGCTCTTGTTCTTACATCATTATATCCGGCGCGCGTTCAGCCGCCCGCCTTGTCGCCGACAAACGCCCGCGTCCGTGCCATCGACGCCGCCTCACGCGCTCGCGCCGGCGCGGCGCTCGGCGCGCAGCTTTTGCGTCGCCGCTTGGTCGATCGCATAGTCCTTCGGGCTGAGCACGACACCGTAATCGCTGTTGGCGTGCTCGAAGCTGACATAGCCTTCGATCACGTCGCTGCGCACGCGCTCCGGATCGCGATCGAGCGGATCGCCCCAGCCGCCGCCGCCATTGCTGCGCACGATGACTTCGGTCTCGGCCGGGGTCGGCAGGCGATTGGCCTCCTTCTCATGGAAGGCGTTCTCGCCCGGCAGCTTCAAGAGATAGCGGCTCGAATTGCCCGGCTTGCCGCCCCACAAGCCCCAGGGCGGATTGTCGATGCGCGCCGGCGCGTGCATGTTCCAGCGCCCCTCGATGAAGCTGCGGACCTGGACGTCGAGGCCGAGCCCGCCGCGGAACTTGCCCGGACCGCCTGAATCGGTGCGCATGCCGCGCCGCTCGATCAGCACCGGCGTCTTCATCTCGATCGCCTCGATGCTGCCGTTGCGCACGTCGCC
>JBJKPV010000316.1:0-6382 GCA_046706015.1 Allostellaceae bacterium
CCTGATCGCGCGCGCCAGCGTCTTGCCGAATTCGTAGCAACGCCGCACCGTCGGCTGGTTGGGGGCGTAATTGGTGTTGACCGCCACCGGCACGCAGCGCACGGGCCGGTCGCTCATGATCTGGCGATAGACGAAACCATAAGCGTGCGGCGTCTCCTCGCGCGGCAGGCGGCGCATGGAGGCGACGTCGAAGCCCTCGGCGATGGCCGTCTCGATCAAGTGTTTGCCAAGTTCCGGCACGCACGGATAGTGCGCGCCCCCCGGCGGGATGTGGCCCGGCAGGGCGATCGCCTGGCCCGGCAGCAGGCGCGCCATGTGTTCTTCGGAATAAGGGTTGTTGACGAGCTCGTCGCCCCAGAAGACGCTGAAGGCCGGAACGACCGATGGGTCGAACATCTCCATATGGTCGTTGCCCATGATCACGACAATGTCGGGCCGAACCTGGTCAAAAACCTCGGCCAAGGCCCTGAGCGCGCGGCGGCAGGCGGCGTGGCGGTTGCGCCACAGCTCGAGGGTGATTTCCTTGTCGAAATGCCGCTCCTTGCGCGCCTCGACCAGCTCGTCGAAGCGCCAACGGCGGCCCTTGTAATGATGGATCGTCTGGCGGTCGAAGATCGCCCGCTGGCCCCATTCCTCGGGCGGGGTCGACAACATCGGCCCGTGGGACGTTCCCATGCCCAATACGATCCTGGCCATTGTGACCCTCCTTCCGCCCGCAATCATAGGATGAACCCGTGGACGATGTCTTTCCCCGCGGGCCGGCCCTGCCATGCGCCCAGCGCAGCGTTTGGTTAACCGCTTATCCCCCGGCCGGCAGCGGGCCGTCGCACCGTTCCCGCCACCTTCGCCGGGACGCCTTGTCGCTCGCTGCCAAAGCGCTTAAAAGCAAGGCATAGGAGAATCACCATGGCTCAATCCCTCGCGGCGGTCGCGATCCGGCCGCGCCAAACCGAGTTGCGAGAATTCACGGTGCCCGAAGTGGCGCCCGATGCCGGCCTGCTGCGGGTCGACGCCACCGGCATCTGCGGCAGCGATTGGCCCATGTATCTCTCGGAAAAGCCCGGGCCGCGCATTCTCGGCCACGAGATGATCGGCACCATCGAGAAGCTCGGGCCCATCGCGCGGGCGCGCTGGGGCGTCACCGAGGGCGACGTGGTGGCGCTCGAGGAATACCTGCCCTGCGGCCATTGCGAGTATTGCCGCACCGGCGAGTACCGCTCCTGCCTCGAAACCGACACAAGGGTCGCCGGCAGCATCCGCTACGGCTCGACCCCGCTGACCGTCGCGCCGGCGCTCTGGGGCGGCTACAGCCAGTACCTTTACATGCATCCGCGCAGCGTGCTGCACCGCGTGCCTACCGGCATCGAGCCGCATATCGCGGCAATGGCGCTGCCGATCGGCAATGGCTTCCAATGGGCGTTCCTCGATGGTGGTGCCGGGCCGGGCAAGACCATCATCATTCAGGGCCCGGGCCAGCAGGGTCTGGGCTGCGTCATCGGCGCCAAGGCGGCCGGGGCCGAGACGATCATCGTCTCGGGGCTTACTCGCGACGCGGCGCGGCTTAATGTCGCGCGCGAACTCGGCGCTCATCACACGGTCTGCGTCGACGAGGAAGATCTGGGCGCGGCGGTGACGCGCATCACGGGCGGGCGCATGGCCGACATCGTCATCGATGCGAGCGGCGGTGGCGCTGCCATCGTCAACCCGGCGCTCGCGCTGTTGCGCAAGCGCGGAACCTTGCTGATCGCCGCGCGCAAGGGCGCCATTGCGGGCTTCGATCTCGATCAAGTGGTGAACAAGCAGATCGTCCTGCGCGGCACGCGCGGCCATAGCTTCCAGGCGGTCGAGTTGGCGCTGAAGACGATGGCGGCCGGCACATTCCCGCTCGAGCGGATGTCGAGCCACGTCATCGGCCTCAAGGATATCGATCATGCGCTGAAGATGGTAGGCGGCGAGAGCAACGAGCGCTCGATCCACATCACCGTCGATCCGTGGAAAGCCTAGCCCGACGCGACAGAACCCGCACGATTCCGAGGTGCCGCCATGCTGAAGCACGAAGACAACGAACGCCTCTGCCGCGTCGGTCCGGGAACGCCGGGCGGCGTGCTGATGCGCCGCTACTGGCAGCCGGCGGCGCTCGCCAGCGAATTGCCCGAAAAGGACGGCGCACCGCTGCGCGTTCGGCTCTTGGGCGAGGATCTCATCGCCTTTCGCGACAGCACCGGCCGCGTCGGTCTCATCGACGCTCATTGTCCGCATCGCCGCGCGCCGCTGTTCTTCGGCCGGAACGAGGAATGTGGGTTGCGTTGCGTCTATCACGGCTGGAAGTTCGACGCTGACGGCAATTGCGTCGATCTGCCCTCCGAGCCCGCCGAATCGCCGATGAAGGCTGGCATCAAGATCACCGCCTATCCGACGGTCGAGCGCGGCGGCATGATCTGGGCCTATATGGGACCGAAATCGGACATGCCCGCGCCACCCGATTTCGAATGGGTGCGCGCCCCGGCGACGCATCGCGGCGTTTCTAAGACTTTTGAGGATTGCAACTGGTTGCAGGCGCTCGAGGGCGGGCTCGACACCGCGCACGGCTCTTTCCTGCACAACAATCGGCTCGGCGACAACAGCCTGCTGCGCAGCCGCGACGGTGCGCCCAAGATCGAGGTCGAGAAGACCGATTACGGCTATTACTACATCTCGACGCGCAAGGCGGCCGAGGATGAGCGTTACGTCCGCATCTATCAGTACATCATGCCGGCGCAGCAGATGCGCGCGAACGTGCTGGCGCGCGACGGCAACCGCTCCGACGTGCCCAAGATCGACGGCCATGTCTGGGTCCCGGTCGATGACGAGCACACTTGCGTGTACAATTTCTCCTACGCTTACGACCGCTCGGCGCCGATCACGCCCGACTATTACGAGCGGATCGAGAAGGTCTATGGCCGCGGCAAGGATGATTTCATCCCCGGCGGCTTCCATCTGAAGCGCAACAAGTCGAACGATTATCTGATCGACCGTTCGGCGCAGAAGACGCAGACCTTCACCGGAATCGAGGGCGTCAACACCCAGGACTTCGCGCTGCAGGAAGGCATGACGCCGATCGTCGATCGCTCCAAGGAACATCTCGGCACCTCGGATCGCGCGATCGCCATGATGCGCCGCCTGATGCTCGATGCGACCCGTGCGGTCGAAGAGGGCGGGCCCGCGCCCGGCGCCGATCCGGCGATCCATCGCCGCATCCGCCCGCATGAGGCGATCGTCCACGGCGATCAGGATTGGCGTGCTGTGTTCGGCGCCGAGCTCGAAGCGAAGTGGTGATCGCCGCGACGCCGGGCTCTCGCTTAGAAGCGGGTATTACGAACTAACATTCCGATCGCCGCGGCAGCTTTCGGCGCGCTTGCCTAGCGTTTAGGCAGCGTCTGCCGATTGTTTGGTCTTGCCGAACACGCCTTATCGCATTGCAGCAATTATAAGCGCCGATCCCGATGCGCATCTCTCCTTGCGTAAGGCGGCCAATCCCGGCGGCCTTGGTTAAGGAGACAGACGACATGCGTGTTATCTCGATTTTGCGGGCCGGTACGCTCGCCCTGGCGCTCGGCGCCGCCGTGACCTCCGTTGCCCCGGCCTTTGCCGGCAGCGTCGGCCAGTCGAGCCAGTCCCAGATTCACCAAAACGCCAATACCGGCCCTTATGACGGCCCGGCCTGGGAAGCGGCCAAGAACGCGGACTACAACTGAGGGCCGCGTCCCGATGAGGACTTCGGTACAGATGGACCGGCATCCGCCGCGATGCCGGTCCATCGCCCGGGGTCGGATTGGTAACAGTGCACAACATGACGCATTCGCATCACATTGGAACACATCGCATCGCGGGTTTCGCGCTCGCGTTTCTACTCACTCTCGCGGCGGCGGGCGCTATGCCGCTGCGCGCGGCTGAGCCGCGTTTCACGGCGCAGCCCCCATCCCCGCTCGAACTCGCCAAGCATTTCGAATCGCTGACCGAGGGCGGTCCGTTCAATCCGGTTCGTGCCTATTCGCTCGGTCGCGCCTCGGCCGATGCGGCGGCGCGTGGCGACGATACCTTGGCGCCGCCGACTTCTCCCGATCACGGTCTACGGTGAGGTGCGCGACATGCGCCCTCGGCTCACCGTGCTTGGCTTGCGGTCGGCCCGCGGCTTTTGATCAAAGCGCAGAAAGTCGATGAGCGCGCGCAGCGCCGCCGGTGTCTGTCGCCGGCTCGGGTAATAGAGAAAGAAGCTGCCGCCCGGCGGCGTCCACTCTTCCAGTACGGGGACAAGGCGCCCATCCGCGAGGTAGGGGATGACATAGTCGAGCGGCACCGAGAGAAGTCCGATGCCGTCGAGAGCGGCCGTGATCATCAGATCGACATCGTTGGCGATGAGACTGCCGTTTACCGGCATCTCGAAGCTCTCTTCTCCCTTGGCAAAACGCCACGGCAAGATCGTGCCGCCGGCGAGCCTCACGCGCAGGCAATTGTGGTTGCGCAGATCTTCGGGCGCGGTGGGCGCCGGATGCGCTGCCAGATAGGTTGGAGCGGCAACGACCACGCCACGCATCTCGTCGCTCACGCGCACGGCGATCATGTCGCGATCAATGCTCGCTTCGCGCCGGATGCCGGCATCGAACTGGTGTGACACGATGTCGACGTTGACCGCGTCGACCGAGATCTCGAGCCGGATCTCGGGATAGCGGGCGGTGAACTCCTTGAGACGTGGCGCGACCACCGAATGAGCCGCTGGCGGCGCCACGGTGAGGCGTACGAGTCCCGCGGGCTTGTCGCGGAACTGGTTGAGCGAATCGATCGCCGCCTGGTAGTCGTCGAACACCGGCTTCAGGCGCATCAGCAGCATTTCGCCGGCCTCGGTGGGGGCGACGCTGCGCGTGGTGCGGTTGAGGAGCCTGATGCCGAGCCTGTCCTCGAGCCCGCGGATCGTCTGGCTCAAACTCGCGGTCGAAATCCCGATCTGCTTCGCCGCTCGCGTGAAATTGCGCTGCTCGGCCACGGCCATGAAAGCCGTGAGTTCGCCATAAGGAGTCCTGCGCATCGTCGACCTCGCGGAAGCCGCAATGCACAATCATATGGAGTGCAGGCGATGGCCAACAAGCGCACACGGGTCTGACCTGCGCGTGGCCCAACTGGCGCAGCGATTCTGTTGGCCTTTTGGTCAGATTGCCTCGACGATTGGTCGCTTGGTCCGAGCGTCAGGCGGTGCGACGTTCAGAGCTTGATGCCTTTCCAGGAATGGCTCGGCTCGGCAATGTCGAAGACGATGCCGAAGGGATCGCGATATTTGATCTCGAGATTCATCCCGGTGCGCGCCTCGAAATGGAACTTGCCGCCATTGTCCTTGATGGTCTGGTCCATCGCGGCGAATTCCTTGGGATCGTCGACGACAAAGCCGATGTGATGGAGGCCGACGAAATCCTTGCCGCGTTCGTCGCCTGCGTCTTCGTCGGTCTTGAACTTCAGCAAGGTGACATTCATCACCCCGTCCGACAGGCTGATGGCCACGTCGTTCTCGCTGTGCTTCGTGAAGCCGAAGACCTTTTCATAGAATTCCGCTTCGCGCTTCAGGTCGCTCACGGTGATCGCGATGTGTCTGAGCTTGGCCATTGGTCACCTGCGCAATTGCTGGAACGCCCGTTCTCCCTGCCCGCCATTTTAGCAGGCTTCGTCGGCGTCGAGGCAAGATAATGCCACGGCCTCGCCATCCACGCTCGGCTCACTGGTCACCGGCAGCGGTTCGCGCATGAGCCGCGCCAACAGCGCGCGAAGCTGTACCAGTTCCGCGGGCGACAGAGCTGAGAAGAAGCGCCGCTCGAAGCGCTCGACCGCTCTTTCGCATTTCTCGATCAACGCCGCGCCCTTGGGCGTGAGGCATGCCATCAGCACGCGCCGCGCGGCCACGTCCTCGGCGCGGCGAATGAGGCCGCGACGCTCGAGTCCCGCAACGATCTCATAACCGGACTGAGGAGCGACGCCGAGACGCCGGGCCAAGGCCGCAGAGAAGATGCCCTCGGGATGATCGTCGATGATCGCCATCACCGTGTATTGCGAAGGGGTGAGGCCGAAATCGCGCAAGATCTTGTCGAGCTCGCGGTAATTGGCGAGCTGCGCTTGCCGCAGCAGATAGCTCGAACGCGGGCGGTTGGGCATGGCGGTGCCCCTCTTCGGTGAAGGCGCAATCCTGATATTGACACTTTATCAGGTTCCCTGATAGAGCTTTTGCCGCACGCGGCGGCGCGTATGGAAGGGACGGCTGGCAAGGCCTAGCATCCCTCGCGGTGTGCCGCTCGCCGCGATGCGGCGGTCCTTTGCAAAGGGAGGGAGAAGATGCCTGCCGACAAACTGCCTGGTGGCAAGA
>JBJKPV010000317.1:0-6042 GCA_046706015.1 Allostellaceae bacterium
CCATTACGACATCGGCATCGCGGTCGGCACCGAGCAAGGGCTGGTCGTGCCGGTGGTGCGCGACGCCGACCAGCTGAGTTTCGCCGAAATCGAGAAGCGCGTCGCCGATCTCGGCCGCCGCGCGCGCGACGGCAAGCTGTCGCTCGACGAGCTCTCGGGCGGGACCTTCACTATCACCAATGGCGGCGTCTATGGCTCGCTGCTCTCGACGCCGATCCTCAATCCGCCGCAGTCCGCGATTCTGGGGATGCACAAGATTCAGAAGCGGCCGGTGGTGATCGGCGACAAGGTCGAGGCGCGGCCGATGATGTATCTGGCGCTTTCCTACGACCACCGGCTCATCGACGGTCGCGAAGCGGTGACCTTCCTGGTGCGCGTGAAAGAGTGCATCGAAGAGCCGCAGCGCATGCTCTTTGGCGTCTGAGGCGATGAGCGACAGTTTCGACGTCATCGTGGTCGGCGCCGGACCCGGCGGCTATGTCGCGGCGATCCGCGCGGCACAGCTCGGCATGAGCGTCGCCTGCGTCGACAAGGGCGCGGCGCCCGGCGGTACCTGTCTCAATATCGGCTGCATTCCCTCGAAGGCGCTGCTGCAATCCTCGGAGAAATTCGAGGAGGCCAATCACGCGCTCGCGGTCCACGGCATCAAGGCGGGCAAGATCGAGCTCGATCTCGCGACCATGCTCGCGCGCAAGGACAAGGTCGTGGTCGAGAACACGCGCGGCGTCGAGTATCTCTTCCGCAAGAACAAGGTCGCGTACGTCAAGGGCGCGGCGCGGTTCGTCGCCAAGAACAAGGTCTCGGTGGCGGGCGCGGATGGCAAGACACAGGAATTGACGGCGGGCAAGGCGATCATCATCGCCACCGGCTCCGACAGCGTGAGCCTGCCCGGCATCGCGATCGACGAGAAGACCATCGTGAGCTCGACCGGCGCGCTCGCCCTTCCTTCCGTGCCCAAGCATCTCGTTGTCGTCGGCGGCGGCTATATCGGGCTCGAGATGGGCTCGGTGTGGCGGCGCCTGGGCGCGCAGGTGACGGTGGTCGAGTTCCTCGACCGCATCACCCCGACCATGGACCAGGAAGTCGGCCGCGCGCTGCAATCATCGCTGACGAAGCAAGGCTTCGCCTTCCGCCTCGGCACCAAGGTGACGGCGGCGAAGAAGGCCAATGGCGGGTTGAAGCTGGCACTCGAGGCCGCAGAGGGCGGCAAGGCCGAGGAGATCGCCTGCGACGTCGTGCTCGTCTCGGTCGGCCGTCGGCCCTTCACCGACGCGCTCGGACTCGATGCCGTCGGCGTCACCTGCGACAACAAAGGCCGCGTCATGGTCGATGCCGGCTTCGCCACGAACGTGCCGGGCATCTACGCGATCGGCGACGTGATCGCGGGGCCGATGCTCGCACACAAAGCCTCGGAAGAGGGGGTCGTGCTGGTCGAAACCTTGGCGGGTCAGCGCCCGCAGATCGACTACGACGCGATCCCGGCGGTGATCTACACCCACCCCGAAGTGGCCTCGGTCGGCAAGACCGAAGAGGAATTGAAAGCCGCCGGCGTCGATTATCGCGTCGGCAAGTTTCCGTTCTCGGCCAATGGGCGCGCCCGCGCCAACGCCTTCACCGAGGGCTTCGTCAAGATCCTCGCCGACAAGGCGAGCGATCGCGTGCTCGGCGTCCACATCATCGGCGAGGATGCCGGCACGATGATCGCCGAGGCTGCGCTGGCGATGGAGTTCGGCGCCAGCGCCGAGGACATCGCCCGCACCGTCCACGCGCATCCGACGCTCAACGAGGCGGTCAAGGAAGCGGCACTCGCGGTCGAAGGGCGCGCGATTCACATTTAAGTCGATCGCTTTGAGGCCGGAAGCTGCTCCACCGGCGCTTCCGGCTGGCTTTCGTTTGCCGGAAGCTGCTCCACCGGCGCTTCCGGCTTAGCCCTTCGCGCGCGGATGCGCCTTGTCGTAGACCGCGGCGAGGCGCGCGGTGTCGACCGCGGTGTAGCGCTGCGTCGTCGACAGGCTGGCATGGCCTAGCAGCTCCTGGATCGCGCGCAGATCGGCGCCTTCGGCCAAAAGGTGCGTGGCAAAACTGTGACGCAGCGCGTGCGGCGTCGCTTTCTCGTCCAAGCCTAAGAGCGCGCGGAGCTTGGCCATCTCGACCTGGATCGGGCGCGGGTTGAGCTGCTTGCCGCGTGCGCCGACGAAAAGCGGGCCTTCGGCCGTGAGGCGATGCGGGCAGGCGGCAAGGTATTCGGCGATGGCCTCGGCCACGACGGACAGGATCGGCACCAGGCGCGTCTTGCCGCCCTTGCCGGTGATCGGGATCGCGCCGGGCTTCACCGGCGCCTCGCGCCGCTTGAGGCTCAGCGCCTCGCCGATGCGCAAGCCGCCGCCATAAAGCAGCATGAAGACCGCGAGGTCGCGCTTACCCTCCCAGGCATGACGCGACAGTGTTGCTACGCGCTCGAGCGCGGCCTGGGCTTCGTCGATCGCGAGCGCGCGCGGCACCGATTTCGGCAGGCGCGGCGTGCGCAGCGCCACCAGCGCCGCGTTCTTGACGAGACCGCGCCGATCGAGAAAGCGGAAGAAATTGCGCAGCACCGAAAGCGCGCGCGCCGAGGAGCTGCGCTCCAGCCGTGCCATGGCACGCGCGGCGAGATAGGCGCGAAAATCCGCGGGGGTCAGCGCGCCGAGATCGCGGAGGCTTGCCACGCCGCCGCGATGCTCGGCGAGGAAATCGAGGAAGCCCGAGAGATCGCTGCCATAGGCGGCGACAGTATGGGGCGAAGCGCGGCGTTCGTCGCGCAGCCAGCTTTGCCAGAGGACAATGGCGTCTTGCAGATCGCTCGCGGCGGCAAAGCGCGCGGCTCGTGGCGGAGAAGCTGCTAGGCCGACAGGTCGAGCCATGCGGCGATGGTGATGCCGAGCGCGCGTGCGAGGAAAGACAAGAGTTCCGTCCCCTGGCCGGCCTGGAATTTGCCCGGCTTGCGTGTGCCGATGCAGAGCATCCCGGCCGGCGCGCGCGGGCTCACCGGCAGCCGCAGCAGCGCCGCCGATCGCACCAGCCCGGCGCCGTCGCCGAAGAGCCGCGGATCGCCGTGAATGTCGGTCTGGAGCAGCACGTCACGCTCCGGCCCGAGCACCTCGCCGACCGTGCCGAAATCGAGGATCTGGACGCCATTGTGGTGGATATGCGGCCGCGGCGCGGCCTGACTCGAGGCTTGGCGTTCCACTGCGATCGTCACGACATCGGCATCGAGCAGATTGGCGAGGTCGGTGGTCACAATCTGAATGAGTTGCTCGAAGCTGGTCGCGGCGAGAATCGCCAGCACTGCGGCGTGGACGCGCGCCTGACCCGCAAGGTTGGCCCGCGTCGTCGCGATCAGCCCTCTTTGCTGGGCTTTCAGCCGCGCGATCTCGTTGCGCTGATGCTGGACCATGAAATGCTGCATATCGACGACGCGGTCGCCGCGATCGAACTTCGGTGGCGTCAGCACCGCGAGCAATTCAGGATGCGCGATCAGGAAATCGGGATGACGGCGGAGATAATCGATCACCGAAGCAGCGGTCAAGCGCTCCGCCTCCGTCTCGACGCGCGCAGGCGGCGACGGGGGCGGGAGGGCTTGCTTGTCCTTCGGCAGGTCCATCATCCGATCCTAGCCGCGATCCTATTCCGCTGCAGCCGCTTTCTCGCCGTCGACCAAGATCGACTGGCCCGTCTTCTTCCAATCGGCCAGGAAGGCGGCGAGCCCCTTGTCGGTCAAGGGATGGACGAACATTTGGCGCAGCACGGTGGGCGGAAGCGTACCGACATGCGCACCCATCTTTGCCGCCTCGATCACATGCAGCGGACTGCGGATCGAAGCCACCAGTACCTCGGTCTTGAAAGCCGGATAATTGCGATAGATCGCGACGATCTCGGAGATGAGCGCCATGCCGGGTTGGCCGACATCGTCGAGCCGGCCGACGAAGGGCGACACGAAAGTGGCACCCGCCTTCGCCGCCAGGATCGCTTGCGCGGCCGAGAAGCACAGCGTGACATTGACCATCGTGCCTTCCTGAGCGAGCGCACGGCAGGCTTTCAGCCCGTCGGGCGTCAATGGCACTTTGACAGTAACATTGCGGGCGATCTTAGCGAGCTTGCGTCCTTCGGCGAGCATGGTCGCGGTGTCGGTCGCTGTCACCTCGGCACTCACCGGGCCGGGAACGACGGCGCAAATCTCGCGCACGACATCGAGGAATTTGCGGCCGCTCTTGGCGACCAGGGATGGGTTGGTCGTAACGCCGTCGACGAGTCCGGTCGCGGCCAGATCGCGAATCTCACCGAGGTCAGCAGTGTCGATGAAGAACTTCATGCGCTGGATCCTCTCGTTTCCGTGGCGCGTGTCACAATTTCTGACTAAGACTCTAGCTCATGCATGAGCGACGCGCCAGTTCGGCCGAGAGCGCGGAACGGCACGTCAGCGTTCTGTTGCCGCTGCCCTTGACAGGAACTTACGACTATCGCGTTCCACGCGAGTGGGCGCTTGCGTGCGGCGATTTCGTACTTGCACCGCTGGGCGCGCGCCGGCTCGCGGGCGTCGTCTGGGGCGATGCCACGGGCGACGTCGCGGCCGCGAAGATCAAGCCGCTCGCGCAGCGCCACGATGTGCCGCCGCTCGCCGACGAAATGCGGCGCTTCATCGACTGGGTCGCGAACTATACGCTCGCCGCGCCGGGCGCGGTGCTGCGCATGGCGATGAGTGTACCGGATGCGCTCGAGCCGCCGCGGCCCTTGATCGCCTATCGGCTCAGCGCGCAGGGACACGCGGCGCTTGGCAGCGATGACAAGACGGTGACCAAAGCACGCCGCCGCGTCCTGATGGCGGCGAATGAGGGCCCGCCCGCGCCTGCTACGGACCTCGCGCGGCGCGCCGCGTGCGGCAGCGGTGTCGTGCGCGCATGTGTCGAGGCCGGTCTGCTCGAGATCATCGATCTGCCGCGCCGGCCGTCGCCACCGCAACCGGATTTTCGCCGCGCGAGCCTCCCACTCTCCGCCGCGCAAGAGGAAGCCGCGCAAAAATTGACGGCGCAGGTCGAGGCCGATCGCTTTTCGGTGACCTTGCTCGACGGCGTCACCGGCTCGGGCAAGACCGAGGTTTATTTCGCGGCGATCGCGGCGTGCCTTGCCCAAGGTCGGCAGGCGCTGGTGCTGTTGCCCGAAATCGCGCTCTCGACGCAATGGCTGCAGCGCTTCGAGGCGCGCTTCGGCGCGCCGCCGCTGCTCTGGCATTCGGAGCTCGGCCATGCGCAGCGGCGCGACACTTGGCGCGAAGTGGCCGAGGGAAGGGCACGCATCGTCGTCGGCGCGCGCTCGGCGTTGTTTCTGCCCTTTTCCGAGCTTGGCCTCATCGTCGTTGATGAGGAGCAGGATCTTTCTTACAAGCAGGAAGACGGCGTAATCTATCACGCACGCGACATGGCGGTGGTGCGCGCCTCGTTGGCAAAGTTTCCGGTCGTGCTGGTCTCGGCGACGCCCTCGCTCGAAACCCTCGTCAATGTGGAGCAGGGGCGCTACGGCCGGTTGCATTTGCCGTCGCGCTTCGGCGAGGCGCGTCTGCCCGAGATTCGTGTCGTCGATATGCGGCGCAATCAGCCCGAGCGTCAGCGCTTTCTCTCGCCACCCTTGGTCGCGGCGCTAACCGAAACGCTCGAGGCGGGCGAGCAGGCGATGCTTTTTCTCAATCGCCGCGGCTATGCGCCGCTGACCTTGTGCCGCACCTGCGGGCACCGCCTCGAATGCCCCAATTGCACGGCGTGGCTCGTCGAGCATCGGCTCTTGGGGCAATTGCAATGCCATCATTGCGGCCATACCGAGCCGCTGCCGGCGCTCTGTCCGCATTGCGGCGAAGCCAAGAGCTTCGTTCCCTGCGGACCCGGCGTCGAGCGCTTGAGCGAGGAGATGGCGGCGCGGTTTCCGGCTGCGCGGCTCGGCGTGATGGCCTCCGACACGCTGACCGGTCCGCGCGCGGCCGGGGAGCTCATTCGCGCCGTCGAAGCGCATGAGGTC
>JBJKPV010000318.1:0-11111 GCA_046706015.1 Allostellaceae bacterium
GCGTTGAACAGAATCGCGTCGTAAGGCGCGTTCGGTCGCCAGCCTTCGGCCAACTTTCCTTCCACCACTTGTGCCGCCGCACAGCCGAGCTCGGCCAGAAGGCTGCGCGCCTGAGCCGACAGACGCGAATCGCTTTCGAGCGCCGTCACCTTGCCCGCCATACGGGCGAGAAGCGCCGTCGCGTAGCCGTTCGCGCAGCCAATCTCAAGCACCTTGTCTCCACGGCCGATGGCGGCAAGCTGCAGCAGGCGCGCCATCACCATCGGTTCCATGAGCATGCGACCGCCGCCGAGCGGCAGATCGTCGTCGAGATAAGCGATACCGCGCAGCGCGGGCGGCACGAAGCGCTCGCGCGGAACGGCAAGGAAAGCGTCGAGAACGGCCTCGTCGATCACCTTGTTGGTGCGCAACTGGCTATCGACCATGTGGAGACGTGCGGCAGCGTAGTTCATGATAACTTTATGCAGGAAAGTGGCTGAAAAATCTCCGCTGTCTTCTTATAAAGTGCGGCTGCGCGCCTGACAATGCGGTCCTTTGCCCGGCGCTCCATGCGAGCATAGCCGAACTCTATGGACGGAGAGTGAACCGCAGCCTATATCTCGCAGGCACCGGCGGCCGGATGGCAGAGTGGCTATGCAGAGGACTGCAAATCCTCGTACAGCGGTTCGATTCCGCTTCCGGCCTCCAACCTCTTAACATCTTGTAAATCGTGGGTTTTGCGCGCGGTCGCAGCGCCGATCTTTGCGGGCGCGGAAAGCAGCTGTGCATAACTTCTGCTCCATCGCGACCGACGCCACCATCGGCCGAGCATTCGGGCGCGGAGAGCGCGTCATCGCGGCAGGTGCGCGTCAACACCGGGCGCTCGGCGGCGAGTCGCGACGAAGCGCGGCCGCACCTCCGCGAATTCAAGCGCGGGATATCGCTTCGAGGGCTTCGTCCGCCGCGACCGCGTCGCCGCACACGCGGTCGATCACCTTCTCGGCGCGCGCCGGACTGGTGTCGCCGCGCCACGCGTAATGGCCGTCCGGGCGCACGAGAACGAGGCGACGCTCGTAGAGCCGCGCGATCTCGGGATCGTCGATCGCCGTGACAGTGACAGGCGCACCGCGCGCCCGCGCCGCGCGCAGCAGCGGCTCCGCCCCTGCTCCCGCGTCCCCGAAAGCGAGAAGCGCGAAGCCGTCGCCGAAGAGGTCGAGCGTGGAGCGACCGCCCGCCAGTCGGATGCCGGCCGAAGGCGGCGGGCCGCCATCGAGCCAGGCATGCGGCGCGCGATGTCCGGGCCGCGCCGTCGGCACGTATTGCTTGACCGTATCGGCCGGCGCCGGCGTTCCGTCGGGACAGATGATCGGCGACGGATCGTAGCGGTAGCCCAGGGCGATGCCGTCGGTGTCGTGATGCCGCAGGACATCGGCATCGAAGAGCGCCGCTTTGAAGGCGGCGCGGTCGCGCCCGCCCGCTTCCGTATCCGCGGCAATCGCGGCGCCAGGCTTGAGAGCGCGGAAGCGCAAGAGGTTGCTGGTTGCTTCTTGGGTATTGCGCCTGGCGACCGGGCGCCGCTCGGCCTCGTAGCTCGCGAGCAACCCCGGCCCGCCCCAGCCGGCAAGCACCGCCCCTAATTTCCAGGCGAGATCCATCGCATCGCCAAGGCCCGTATTCATGCCGAAGCCGCCCGACGGCGTGTTCTGATGCGCGGCATCGCCGGCGATGAAGGCGCGCCCCTTGCCATAGGCGTCGGCGACGAGCTCGCGGCTCACCCAATGCGCGCCGTTCAAGAGCTCGAACGCGAAATCGCGGCCGATCGCGCGGCGCAGCAGTTCCGGCACGATCGCTTCGTCCTGCGGCGGCGGCTGCATCGAGAAGCGCCAGCGCCCGCGCCAATTGATCGAGGTGAGGAGACCCCAGGTACCTTCGGGCCCGACCAGGCTGCAAAAACGCGCCTGGCCGAGCGTGCGCTCGAAAATCGCGAGCAGCTCGTCGGAATTGAAAAAGACGTGGAAATTGTTCTGGATGTTCGGCAGCCCGTCGAGGCCGATGCCGAGGCTCTCCCGCACCAGCGACGCGGCGCCGTCGCAGCCGACGAGATAGGCGGCGGTGATGGTCCTGCGGCGGCCCGAGACGAGATCGGTGACCTCCGCCTCGATCCCGTCCGCGGTCTCGCGGAAGCTCTCGAGCCGCGTGCGATGGTGGAGCGTCAGATTGGCCTGCCGCCGCGCATGGGCGAGCAGGATCGGATCGAACCACAGCTGCGAGACGAGGCAATCGGCGGCGGGCGAGAAGAAGCGCGTCTTCTCTTCGAGAAAGGGCGGAAAATCGAGACGCGCGATCTCATGGCCGGTGACCGACGTCGCCCAGAGGACGTTGGGATGGAATTCCTCGGGATGGCCCGCCGCGCGGACCTCGTCGGTGAGGCCCCAGCGCCGGCAGAACTCCATCGAGCGCACGTTGACGAAATTCATCTTCGGCGTGTTGATGGTGCCGTCCCGCGCCTCGACGAGCGTCGTCGCCACGCCGAGCCGGGCGAGCTCGATCGCGAGCGACAGGCCGACCGGCCCACCGCCGATGACGAGAACGCCGGTGTCCTTGCCAGGCGCCGAGATCAAGGATGGTCCCTCCTGCCTCATTCAGCCGCGGCGGAGCAACGCCGCCGCATTGTCGTGCTCGATCATGCGTTGAAGCCCCGCGTCGAGCTCGAGCCGCGCCAGCCCGCTGACGGCAACGCCGATGGGAAAGAACGGATAATCGCTGCCGAAAAGGATGTGCAAGTCCGGCACGAGCTGGCGCATCGCCGCGAAATTCACCGGGGCGTAGCCTTGCGCCGTGTCGAAATAGAATTTTCGGTATTCGGCGGCGACGCCGTCGGGAAAGACGGCGCGCACCTTCGCCGGGAAGTCCGGCCGCGAATTCTGCGCCATCCCTTCGATGCGGCCGACGAGCAGCGGCATCGTGCCGCCATCATGGGCGAAAATGAAGCGGATCTGCGGAAACCGCCGCGGCACCTGGTTGAGCAACAGGCTGAACATGGTGCGGGCCGAATTCATCGGCCATTCGATCCACGAGCCGAACACCGGCGCCGCCATGTAGCTAAGCCCGACCGAGCACGGCGCGTCGGCCGGATGGACGTAGACCACCGCATGGCGGCGGTCGAGCTCTTGCCACAGCGGTGCGAAGACCGGATCCCCGAGCCAGAGCGCGCCGTAGCTGGTCTGCAATCCGATGCCGTCGGCGCGCAGCGTGTCGAAGGCATAGGCGACCTCTTCGAGGCTCGCCTCGATATCAGGCAGCGGCAGCGCGGCAAGCAGACCGAAACGGCCGCGATGATCGTCGCTCAGGCGCTTGACGTAGTCGTTCCACAGGCGTGCGTTTTTGCGCGCCGAGACCGGATCGGCGTTTCGCCAGCCCGATGCGGACGAAACGAAGCCGGTCGCGACACCATTGCGGTCGAGTTCCTCGATCGCGCGCTGCGGCGTCCAATCGGCGGGACCGCCGGCCACGCCCGCCAACTCCGAGCCCGGCATGACCACGTGATAGTGAATGTCGAGCCGGCGCGTTTCCGCCATGCGCTTCCTCCGCTTTGCAGTCTGCCAGTCTTGGCCGACACCGGCAAGCCGGCCCGCGCACGCATCAGAGCGACCGCTGTCCCTCGTCCTGCCTCGAGTAGGCCGTACACGGCCAGCTGCACGCTTCTTCTCTTATCGGTGCGAGCTAGCGGCGCCGTACGCGTCTCGGGGTTTCCTTAACCGCACGCCAGGGAGTATTTTGTACCTATGGCTATCATCGGCGCCGACGCGGCGAACGCGAAAATGATCGACCATTGGAATGGCGAGGGCGGCCGTTCCTGGTTGGCGCGCCCGCCTTCCGACGAACGGCTCAACCCCATCACGGACGCGCTCTTTGCCCGCGCCGCGGTCCGGCCGGGCGAGTGTGTCATCGATATCGGCTGCGGCACCGGCGCGACCACGGTCGGTCTGCTGCGCCTGGTCGGCGCCGATGGCAGCGTGCTCGCCATCGACGTATCCGAGCCGATGCTCGCGCGCGCGCGCCAAAGCCTGGGCAGCGACCCGCGGCTCACGCTCGTGCAGGCGGACGCCACGACTTATCCCTTTCCCGAGCAAGCGTTCGATCTTGCGCTCTCGCGCATGGGGGTCATGTTCTTCGCCGAGCCGGCAAAGAGCTTCGCCAATATCCGCCGCGCGCTGCGCCGCGACGGGCGCCTGACCTTCGCGTGCTGGCGCACGCTCGAGGAAAATCCGTGGCAGGCTCTGCCGGTGCGCGCGATCCGCTCCGTCGTAAAGGTACAGGGGCGGCCGCAGCCCAACCCCGAGGAGCCCGGCGGCTTCTCGTTCGGGGCCGAAGCGCGCGTGCGCCGCATTCTGGAGGAAGCCGGGTTCGCGGCGATCGCCCTGGAGCGGGTCGACACCGAGCGCGACCTCGCGCGCGGCGGCGGTCTCGATGCGGCGGTAAACGCCGCCATCAGCGCCGGACCGGCGCAGCGGCTTCTCCACGATCAGCCCGCCGAGCTGGTCGCGGCCGCGAGCGACGCCGTGCGCCAGGCGCTCGCTCCGTTGTTGAGCGGTGGGCGACTTTGCCTGCCGGCGGCGGCCTGGATCGTCAGCGCGCGCAACCCCTGACGCGATCACGAGCTCGCTTCGGCGGTCTCCGGCTCGGCCACGGGCCAGTCGGGCGGCGGCAGGGTGAAGACACTTTCGGCGCTGGTGTAATCGAAATAGCCGAGCGGCGCGATGATCTATGCTGTGGCCGACAGCGCTCAAGCGGCGGTCGCGACGAGGAAGTGACGTTCGTTGATCACGGGCTCAGGTCACAAGTGACCTCACGCCGGCGTACCTTCAATCACAATCCTCACATATCGAAGCACTGCGCTCTCCACCTCGGCTTGATCAAGCGCATCGAGTTCCAGGGCTTCCTCCGGTGAGACAGGGGCGCCCCTATTCAGACCGTCAGAAATCTCGTTGGCAATCTTTCCACTCTTAAGAAGGTCAAAATACAGAACGGAAAATATCTTGGCCCCGGGCCGTCCCATTCTAACCTTGAATGACGCAAGTCGAGTATTGCTTGCAAGATCGGATTCCGAGGTTAGATGCAAAGTGAATGCGCTATTTGGCGCTTGGTTCGCGCAGAGTCTGGAATTCGCGTGCGCGATCACGTTCGCGATGAGCTGATGTTTTTGACGAAATATCGATTTTTGATTTTGCTGCTGGGCGTGCTGGTCGGCCTCCTGCTGCTGATGGGCCGCCCGCGCTTCAACCTGCGCGCGCTGACGTTTCGTTTGCTCCGCCAGAATCTGATCGAGCGCGCTGTCAAATTCGCCGGTCATTTCATCCTCTTCGTATGCCTAATCGCGCTCGCCCGAAATGTCGGGGCAAGCGAATCGAAAAAGTGACTCACTCAGCGATACGTCATCATTCTTTACATTGCCGACGCGTTTGTCGGCCGGCCACATGCTCATGCGCTCGGGAGGAAATCGCTTGATCGGCACGCCGGCTGCGCGCCAAGCGTCCAGGTCGGCGATCACTTGATAGGCGCTTCCAATCACTCGACGGTGTCATCATCCGCGCGCTGCCGAGCACGATATGCCGCAGCGGCCTTTGCCGCGAGCTGGCGAGTCGCATAACGTCCGAGGGACACCGTCTTGCCGAAATGATGGATGGTGAGTACCCCCTCCGAGAAAACCCAGGTGAATGACGGCTTCTTTGGATTCATCATCTTGATCTCCTGCGAGCGTCGGCAATCGCGCCGCTCGGCGCCGAGCATTCGCAGCCTAGTTGCTGTTACGCGCTCTTAGCCGCTCGCTCAACTCGATCGCCCGCCGTTCATATTCGGAAGCCAAATGCAGCATTGTGGCCCGATCGCCCGCGTCGGACATGTTGCCGGCTCTCTCCCGCAGCCCCTGCGCCGTGTCCCGCATCCCGTCCGGAGAATCTTTAACGCGTTCGATGGCTCTGCCATACGCAGCGTTCGCTTTCTTGCGTCGATCGGCCTCCATTGCCTTGTCCTGGGGCGTCATGCGACGGCCCCGCACACGTCGAAGGCAGTAAGCGCGAACACGATAGCCGCCGGAATTACGATAGGCGGGACGATCCAAGAGGACATGAACTCGGCTCCTTCAGGTGGCGGAAGCGCCGTGCGACTTTCGGCGGGAACGCGTCGAAAACCAACCGGCGAGATAGCGATCGCTTCCTTGGCGGATTCGTAAGGGCAAAGACGCCCCAAGCAGACGACGGCAAGCCGCGCTCGTCATCCAGAAAGAAAACCCGACCAGCGGCGTCGGAGGATTGGGTTTCTAACGATTGAAGTCGCGGACGCGTGCTCGCGCGCGCATGACAGCGTTTTTTGGGTCGCTTTTGATGCGTGCGCGTTGCTTGTCGGCCTTCGCGAAGCGGCCTTCGGCCTTTGCCACAATCTCGCGATCGGCAAATGCCGAGGATTGCCTGGTGAGGTGGTTTCGACGCAGCATCGTAGCCTTATATATGGTCATGTGCCGCGAGCCGAACAAGCACACCGCCCTGGATAATTTAGACCAAAAGTAAAGCCCCGCCGGAACGGGGCTATCTGTTGCGGGATACCAGCGCGCGGGCTGTCGCAATTGCGATATCGCCGGACCGGCGGAGTGCCGGCGCCGCCAGCCCCGGGTTGGGGGGTGCATACTCACAAGCCAATGCTCGCAAGCGGCGCATCCGCGCCGTCGCAGAGCTTCGCGAACGCCTTCCGCCAGTCCGCGGTACTCGGCGCCGCGATCCTCGGCGTTGGCTCCCGTTTCGCCGACGCCGTCATGAGCCCGCTTCAGCGGTCTCCGGCTTGGCTACGGGCAAGTCGGGACGGCCTTCGAGGCCGCGGCGCGATTTTGCCGAATTCGGCCCGTCGGGCGGCGGCATGGTGAAGGCGCTTTCGACGCTGGTGTAATCGAGATAGCCGAGCCTGGCGAGCGGGCGGATGCGCGCGATGTCGATCCGGCCATCCGCGGTCAGCACATCGTCGCGGATATGAACCCCGACGACACGGCCGATGATCAGGCTGTGGATGTTATCGGGCTCGCGCGCCGGCATCAGCAAGGCGGAAAAAAGCCGGCATTCCATCTGCACCGGCGAGGCCGCGACCCGCTTGGGCTTGACCAAGGTCGAGGGCAGCATCTCGAGCCCGGCCAGCGCCCCCTCGTCGATCTCGGGCGGCAGCACCGCCGAGGTCGCGTTCACCGCGTCTTTGAGCGCATAGGTCGCCATGTTGACGACGAATTCGCTGGTCGCGTTGATGTTGCGGGCGGTGTCCGTGTTCGCACGCGCCGAGACGACGATATGCGGCGGGTCGAAGGAGAGGTTGGTGAATTGGCTGAAGGGCGCGAGATTGGGCACGCCCTCGCTGCTCAAGCTCGATATCCACGCGATCGGCCGCGGCACGCAGATCGATTTGAAGGGATTGAAGCGCAGCCCGTGATTGTTCTTGTCCGGCTCATAGAACATGAAATGCACCCTCCTTAACGCGATCGTCCTGTCGCCAAGATAACACGAAGGCGGCTCAGCGCATCGGCACGCCGAGCATCGTCGGCAGCCACAGCGCGATCACCGGGAACAGCAGAAGAATGCCGAGCCGCGTCAGATCGGCGATCAGAAAGGGCGTGATGCCTCGGAAGATTGTCGCGAGCGGGATGTTCCGCGCCATGCCGTGCAGCACGAACACGTTGATGCCGATCGGCGGCGTGATGAGGCCGATCTCGATCACCATGACGTTGTAGATGCCGAACCAGACCGGGTTGTAGCCGAGCCCGGTCACGAGCGGGAAAACGAAAGGCAAAGTAATGACCATCGCGGCGATCGTATCGAAGATGCTGCCGAGGATGAGATAGACCACCGTCAGCGCGAGCATCACGACCAGAGGCGGCAGCGCCATCCCCTGCACCGTGTCGATCAGCGCGCCCGGCAGCTGCGACAGCGAGAGGAAATAGGAAAAGATCGAGGCCCCGATGATGATGACGTAGATGAGCCCGGTATTGGCGGCGGTCTCGCCCAGCACCTCCCACAGCACGCTCCAGCTCAGCCGGCCGCGCGCGATGGTGAAGCCGATCGCGGTCGCGGCACCCACGGCCGCGGCCTCCGATACGGTGAAGATACCGGCGTAAATGCCGCCGCCGACCACCACGGCGAGGAAGATCGCGCCCCAGCATTGATGCATGATGCGCAGGCGATCCATCCATCCCATGCGCGGCCCGCGCGGGCCGGCATCGGGGTGGAGCCGCGTATAGATCGCGATGGCGACGAAGTGGAGCGTGACCGCGAGCAGGCCCGGCAGGATCGCCGCGATGAAGAGCGCCACCACCGATTGCTCGGTCAGGATCGCATAGAGCACCATGATGACCGAAGGCGGGATGAGAATGCCGAGCGTTCCGCCGGCCGCGATGCACCCCGTGGCGAGGCTCGGCTGGTAGCGCCGCTCCAGCATCTCGGGCAGTGCGATCCGCGCCATCGTCGCCGCGGTGGCGATCGAGGATCCACATACGGCGCCGAACCCGGCGCAGCCGCCGATGGTCGCGAGCGCGAGCCCGCCGCGGCGGTGCCCGAGAAAAGCATAGGCGACGCGATAGATGTCGGATGACAGGCCTGCCGCACCGGCGAAGCTTCCCATCAGCAGAAAGAGCGGAATGACAGCGAGCTCGGCGCTGGTGACGACCGAGGTCGGCTCGGTCGCGAACAGCGTCAGCGCCTGATCGAAGCCGAGTAGCGCCCAGATGCTGATGAAGCCCGCAAGCCCCATCGCGACGCCGATCGGCACGTGGAGCGCGATCAAGAGAAACATGAGGCCGATGCCGAGCGCGCCGACGAGAAGCGGGTCCATGTCAGAACGCCTCCTCGTCCTCATGCGGCGGCGGCACCTCGCCGCGCCGCAGCCGCTTCAGCCACACGGCGAGCACCATGAGCTGAGCAGGCACGGTCAGGCAGAGGAGCAGCGCGATCAACGACCAGAACGGCCCGGTCGCGATGTGCAAGGTCGGCGTGTAGCGATGGTGCCGAACTTCATCGGCGGTAAAAGCGACGAGCTGCCAGGCGATCAGGAAAAAGAAAACGAGGGTGCAGAGCGCGCCGAAACTTTCGAGCCAGGTCGCGCGCTTGGGCCCGACCGCCCCGCCGAGGAAACGGATGGCGACGTTGCGGCCCTGGATCAGCCCGGCCGGAAAGCACGCCGCGACGCCGACCCCGAAAGTGAATTTGGCGATGTCCTCGAGCCCGTCGATCGGGCGATCGAAGAAGGCGCGCAACACGATATCGGCGAGGATAAAGCCGGTGATGATGAGCAGGCCGATAAGCCCGATGAAAGCGATCCAGCGGGTGGCGCGGTCCGCCCACCCGCCGGGCGCGACCCAGCTTTCGAAGCCTTCGCTCAAGCGCCGGTTCCCCGACCGCCGCGGTGACGCGCCTATTTGCCCGAGGCCGCTTCGGCCAGCAGCTTCTTGAAGGTGTCGAACTTCTTCTGGCCGTCGGGCGTCTTGGCGATCCAATCGGCGTAGATCGGCTCGGCGTATTTCTTGAAAGCGGCCTCCTGCTCGGCGGCGGAAGGCTCGACGAAGTGATGGCTCTTATCCGCCGCGACCTTGGCGCGCCGCTCCGTCCCGCCCGCGTCATAGGCCGCGCCTCCCGACTTGGCCATGGTCATGCCGCCGAACTTGTCGATTGCCGCCTTGTCCGCCGCCGGCAGGCTGTCCCATTTCTGCTTGTTCATGGCGATGACGAAGCTGATGCCGCCGAGCGGGATCTCGAAATGGTAATGCGCGAGATTCTCGAGCTTGAAGGTGATGAAGCCGGTCCAGTCGACGGTCGAGCCGTCGACCACGCCGCTCGCCAGCGCCTGGGCGAGCTCGGTTGCCGGCATGTAGACAGACGTGCCGCCGACGTTCTTCACGAACTCGGCAAAGAGCGGCCCGCTCGATTGCAGCTTCATGCCCCTGATGTCTTCGAGCTTCTCGATCGGCTTTCGCGCGTGCAACAAATTGACGCTCGCCATATAGAGCCCAACCACCTTGATGTCGCCAAAGCCGCGCATCAGACCTTCATGGTAGAGACCCCAATAGGCGGGCGACCCGGTGGCGGAGTTCTTGACCAGACCGGGGAGCTCGGTGATCGAGGCGTCGGGAAACTGTCCGCCCGACGTGTAGGTCGAAATGAAGACGATATCGGCGATGCCGCCGGTGACAAGCTTGTATTGTTGCTCGGGGTCGCGCCCCAAGGTGCCGCCCCAATATTCCTGGAAGGTCACGTCGCCCTTGGTCGCGGCGGTCACGGAAGCGGCGAAGGGCTTCAAGATCTTCGTCACCGAGACCGAGAACGGCGGAAGGTAGCACGCGATCTTGAGCACGGTCGCGGCTTCCGCGCGCGCCGATGCGAGCATCAATACCGTCGCCACGATTGCGAGAATTGGCTTCATCGTTTCCTCCCCCTTCTTGCGGGCCACGCGTTTTCGTTCTGCGTCGGCGGCGCCCCGCCGACCTGCGTCTTGTCCGCCCGATCCCCAACGACCCCATTTCGCGGCCAACCGGTCGCGCCATCTCGTCAGAGCATGCGGCGCGTCCATGATGAGCGCAGCATGGCGCCATGCGCAAGCATCGTTTCGCCTTCTATTTATCGAGCTGGGCCGCCGCAGCGGCACAAATTCTTATCGGTCGGGCGCGACCACGAAATTGACGAAGCCGCCCGGGCGCTCCTCCCTGATGTCGCGCAGCGCGTCATCGACGCCACTGAGCGGATAGACACGCGGCTCCCAGGCCGAGAGATCGAGCGCGCCGACGCGCGCCATCTCGGCCATCACCCCCGCTTCCTCATTGGTGAACCAGTTGGAGCCGCGATACTGCTTGCCCCCAGTCATGAATTGCGTCGGGTTGAGCGGCAAGGGCTCGGCGAGCGCGCCGATATTGACGGTCATGCCGCCGCGCTTCACCGCTCCTTGCGCCTCGAGCACCGGCGCCGCCGGCCCGCCGCGCCCGGTGCAGTCGAGCAGCAGATCGACGCCCGCGCCCTCGGTGCGCTCCAGCACCCAGGGCGCGATCGGCTGATCGCCCAGCGCCATGGTGTCGACGCGCTTGGGTGCGAGCTCTTTGAGGCGCGCGAGCACGG
>JBJKPV010000319.1:0-16164 GCA_046706015.1 Allostellaceae bacterium
AGGATCAGCGCGTGCGCAAGGCCTTCATGGAGGCGATCGACCGCAAAGAGCTGGCGAAGACGGTGATCCCCGGCGGCCAAATCGCCGAGATTCTCGACGGCATCTGCGTGAAGCCCGACGTGGGCTGCCAGTCCTCGACCAAGCCGCCCGCCTTCAATCCGGCGGACGCGAAGAAGCTTCTCGCCGAAGCTGGCTATCCGAACGGCTTCGATCTCGAATTCGACGTGCACGAGCCGGTGAAGGAGATCGGCGAGGCGATCGCGGGCATGGTCCGAAAGGTCGGGATCCGGGCGAGCGTCCGCCCGCTGCCGCTCTCGCTCTATGTGCGAATGCGCGGCGAGGGCAAGTTCACCGCCTTTCTTGGCTTCTATCCGACCAATGCGCAGCCCGACATGGACAACATCTTCGACTTCTTTTTCGACGGCAATCGCGACTACTGGAACGATCCGGTGATCCGAGCCGCGCAAAAGGCGGGCGCGGTCGAAACGGACGAGGAAAAACGCGCCGAAATCTATGAGAAGGGCGTCGATCAGGTTAACAAGATGAACTACATCCTGCCGGTCGCCGATCTGCCGATGGTGTTCGTCCATACCAAGGACGTTCGCGTCGCCAACGATCCTTTTAGCCCGATCGACACGCAGCTGCGCGACTACGAGTGGACGAAATAGTGCCGCGACGGGCGGCGCGACAGAGGGAGATTCCATGATCTACAGCACCGATCGAATTCTGGTCACCCATGCCGGCGCGCTGCCGCGCCCGCCCGATCTGCGCCAGATGGTTCTCGCCAAGTCGCGCGGTGAGGCGGTCGACCAGGCGGCGCTCGATAAGCGTCTCGCCTCGGCGGTCGCGGAAGCGGTGCGCGATCAGCAGCGGGGCGGGCTCGACAGCGTGAATGACGGCGAACTGTCGAAATCGAACTTCACCGACTATGTCCGCTCGCGCCTCGCGGGCTACGAGCAACGCCCCGCCGATGGGCGCCGCCGGCTCGAGATCACCGCGCGCGACCGCACCAAATTCCCCGATTATTTCGAAGCCACGGCCAATCCGCGCGCGCGGCTGCAGAACATGACGCCGAGCTTGCCGGTTTGCATCGACAAGCTGCGCTATATCGGGGCCTCTGAGCTGAAGCGCGATCTTGATAATTTCAAGGCAGCGCTCGCGGGCATTACGGTGGCGGAGGCCTATCTTCCGGCCAACACGCCCGGCACGATCGAGCACTGGATGGCCAACGAGTACTATAAGAACGACGAGGAGTTCCTCTTCGCCATCGCCGACGTCATGCATGAAGAATATAAGGCCATCGTCGATGCCGGCTTCCAGCTGCAGATCGACGATCCGGATCTGCCGGATGGCTGGAATTGCCTGCCCCAGGTCGGCGTCGCCGATTACCGGAAATACGCCGCGCTGCGGGTCGAGGCGCTCAACCACGCGCTACGCGACATTCCGCGCGAGAAGGTTCGCCTCCACGTCTGTTGGGGCAGCTTCCACGGGCCCCATCACGACGACATTCCGTTGAAGGACATCGCCGACATCATCTTCAGCGTGCGGGCGATGAGCTATTCGATCGAGGCCTCCAATCCCTGCCACGAGCACGAATGGCGCGTGTTCGAGACGGTGAAGCTGCCGCAGGGCGCGACCCTGGTGCCGGGCGTCATCGGCCACTACTCGGACTTCATCGAGCATCCCGATCTCGTGGCCGAGCGCCTCGTGCGCTATGCAAAGCTGGTCGGTCGCGAGAACGTGCTGGCCGGGACCGATTGCGGCATCGGCACCCGGGTTGGACATCCGTCGATCTGTTGGGCAAAATTCGCCGCCATGGCCGAGGGCGCGCGCCGGGCAACCAAGATCCTTTGGGGCCGCGCCTAGACCATGATCGCGCCGGATCAGTTCCGGCGCGGCAAAGGAGAGGGAAGCGCGATGGAAGCCCGAGGAGCGAGCGTCGAGACGCGTAGCGGTGCAACCCCGGCAGCGCCTTTCGGCGTAAGGCCGCTGACGCCCGTGATCGGCGCCGAGATCGAAGGGCTTGATCTGCGCCAGAAGCTCGGCCCCGAGGTCGCCGCCGCCTTGCGTCGCGCCTGGCACGATTACGCGGTGTTGCTGGTGCGAGACCAGGCGCTGGACGACGCGGATCAGATCCGTTTCGGAGAATGCTTCGGCGATCTCGGCCGGGTCTTCACCCATCGCGAGGGCCGACATCCGGCGATCCTGATCGTCTCCAATATCCGCGAGAACGGCAAGCCGATCGGCGCCTTGCCCGACGGCGAGATGCAGTTCCACTCGGATCAATGTTATGTCGAACACCCGCCGGCCGGAACAATGCTTTATAGTATCGAAGTGCCGTCCGTGGGTGGTGACACGATGTTCGCCAGCATGTACGCCGCCTACGACACCCTGTCCGATACGATGAAGGCGACGCTCGAGCCGCTGCGCGGCGTCAATTACTACGATCCCACCAGCGACTATGTCGTCCGCAAAGGGCCGCCCTCGGAAAAGGCCCTAAAATGGGTCCATCCGGTCGTGCGCGTGCACCCGTCCACCGGGCGCAAGGCGCTCTATGTCAATCGGCTGATGACCTATGCGATCGAGGGCTTGCCTGCGGCGGAGAGCGATGCGCTGCTCGCCGAGCTCTTCGATCACCAGGAGCAGCGCCAGTTCGTCTATCAGCACCGCTGGCGGCCGGGCGACGTCATCCTGTGGGACAATCGCTGCACGCTTCACGCCCGCACCGATTTCAGCCCCAATGAGCGCCGCCTCCTGCGGCGCATCACGGTGCAGAACGAGGCAGGGGCGTAACGCCGTAGCCGCGTTTGGCGACGATTCGCGCCCGCAACGATCCGATCGCGGGCGATTTGACCTCGACCCTGTCGCCGGGCTTCAGGAAGAGATCGGGCGGCTGGCTGCCGTCGGCAAGCACCGGACTGGCATCGGCGGCCGTGCCTTCGCCGGTGCCGCTGCAGATCAGATCCCCGGGATAGAGCGTCAGGTCGCGCGAGAGATATTCGAGATACTGCGCGAAGGAGAAGGTCATATCGCGTGTGTTGTGCGCCTGGCGACGCTCGCCATTGACCAGGGTTTCGACATCGATGTTCTCCGGATCGACCTCGCCGACCGCGATGCAGGGCCCGAGCGAATACGAGGTGTCGAAATTCTTCGGCGCCGCGAAGTTCATCGGGCCCAGCGGCTCGCGCGGGCTGCGGATGCTCCAATCGCAGAAAAGCGTCACGCCCCAGACGAAGCTCTGGAGGTCGGCAGGCCGCAAATCCTTGCCGCGCCGGCCGAGGATGACCGCGACCTCGCCCTCATAGTCGAGACGGTCGCATCGGGCCGGATAGATCACCTCGCCGCCGGACGGGACGGCGTCATGCGCGATCTTCCAGAATCCCCAGATGAAAGGCGCGCGCGCCTCGCGGCCGGAACGCCGGGTCATCCGCTCGCGATGAGTGGTGAAGTTCGACCCGGCACAGGCCATGCGCGTGCCGTGCGGTCGCGGCGCATGGATTTGCTGCTCCTGCGCCGGAAGGGCGAGCGGCGCGCCGCGCAAATCGTTGCGGTCGGCAGCACGCTCGAACAGATAGTCGAGCGCCGCCTGGGCTCGCTCGACGGCGGCCGGGCCGTTTTCGATCAGCGCCGCCAGATCGGACGGGACCAGCGCTGCGGCGAGTTCGGCCGCGCGCGAAGCGCCCTCGCGCTCATAGAGATATTTCGCATAGGCATGAGAAAGATCGACCACGGCGCCGTCGCGCAGCGCGCCGGTCCGCCGGTCCGGACCAAAAACCACGATCTTCACGGCTTCCCCCCTTCGGCCCCGCTCGTCTAACTTGTGACGGGGCCGAGCAAATCCTATCCTTAGAGCAGAGCGGCGGCAACGAGCGGAGCGGCGCGTGACTTTTCGGTGATCATTACCGCGAGCTTAATCGACGTGAAGAAATGCTTAACCAGTCTCATAGGACGATTTCGCGAGCGACCCCGTCAGCTTGGCGACGGCTTTGCGCGACGCCTGACCCTCGATGATGGGGCCGCTGTTGTGTCAATCTCGTGGCTGCGCCGCTTTGCGGCACTAAATATCTAATCTGCCATGGGAAATTTTTCCGGGTGCCTCATTTGGGCCAAATTCGCCAGGCAGGTTGGGTCACAAGGCAGTCACTGGGGAATATCGTTGCGCGAGGGTTGCGCCGAGGTCGTCGACCGATATGGAGAGGACGGAACAGGCGTGGAGTTTTCGATCGAGCCGGCTTGGCCGTGGCGGGCGCGGTCACGCTTGCCTGCCGTGCCCGGTCGAGCCTTCGGGCGGAGCCGCGCATGAGCGGCTTCGCGGGGCGGCACGCGATCGTTCTGACCGCCGTCCTGCTCGTCGCGGCTTGCACCGAGACCAAGCCGCCGCCCGAGCTCAGGACCAGCATTCCGCTCGAGACGGCGACGCCCGCGCCGCCGCCGGCTCCTGCAAGGCCGCCTACGCCGGCGCGGAAAGAGACGCCCGAGGAGGAGAAGACCAAGCACGATATCGCGACGCAAGGAATCGATCGGCTGATCGGTCTCAACGAAAGCGAGATCCAATCGATTCTCGGTCCGCCGATGTTGCAGGAGGACAGGGCGCCGACCAAGCTTTGGGTCTTCCGCAGTCGGAACTGCACGATCAACGTCACGCTTTACCCCGACGTGGAAACGCGCGAGTTCCACGCTTTGTCGTACGAGGTGATTAGCGATGTCCACACTGTTGAACGAACCCGCCAATGCATCGCCCAATTCGCTGCCCGATTTTCCCAAAGATGAGTCCGGCCCGGGCGAGCGCATTCGGATCGTCCTCGTGGACGATGATGACGATTATCGCGAGGCGGCCACCGCGGAATTCGAGCATTTCGGGTTCGAGGTCGTGCCCTTGCCGAGTGGCGAGGCGATGCTGGAGCATCTCGAGAACGACCGCAACGCGGACGTGATCGTTCTCGATTGGAAGCTGCAAACCGGCCTCGGCATCGACTTCCTGCCGCAGCTCCACGATCGCGGTATCAATCTTCCGGTGGTTTTCCTCACAGGCATGCCGACCACGGCCTATGAATACGCAGCACTCGACCGCGGCGCGGTCGACTTCGTCGACAAGGCGCGCGGCATTCCGATCCTCGCCAAGCGTTTGCGCCTCATCGTGCAGATGAGTCGCGGTCCGGCGGCGCCGGCGAGCCAGGAATTGCTTCAATGTGGTAAGCTGATGCTGCGTCCCGAAAGCAGCCGCGCGATCTGGGAGGGACAGGATATCGACCTCACCGTGACGGAGTTCAAGATCATCTATCTGCTCGTGTCGCGGGCCGGCGAATACGTCACCTATCGCTCCATCTACGACTGCGTGCACCATGCCGGCTTCGTCGCCGGCAGCGGTGAAGAAGGATTTCGAACCAATGTCCGATCTTCCATCAAACGCATTCGAAACAAGTTCCGCAGCTTCGACCCTCGATTTTCCGAAATCGAAAACTACGCGGCGTTCGGGTATCGTTGGCGCAGCGCCGGCCGCTAAGTTCGTCGGAGTCCTGCGTTTCTTCCATCCCGTCTTTGCCTCGCTGACGGCAAAGCTGATCATCCTCGTCGGCATCTTCATCGCTCTACCCATTCTCGTTTACGGCCAGTTCGAACAGGCCGATGCCAAACTGCGCGAACTGGTGACGCGCAGCATTCAGCACCGTAACTGGCTGATCGCGCAGGCGCTCAAGCCCATCCTCGATCAGCCCGGCGGTCTGCCCAGCGGTCAGCTCAGCCAGGCGCTGACCAAGTACGGCGATGACGGCACGAACCTGCAGCTGATGGTGCGCCCCAGCGCGCCGAACAGTGCGAACCGCTTTTATTTCGTGGCGGCGGCGCCGCCACTCGCGCCGGATCAGGTCAATGCGCAGCTCGACAGCCTCGCGAGCCACGGCATCCTCGACCGGCTCGGCAAGACTTGCAGCTCCGACGTGCCGATCGACGTTCAGTACCCGGGGCCCGACGGCAAGGACCAGATCCTAACCTCGCTGGTACCGATCCAGACGAAGCTCGGCTGTTGGGCACTCGTCTCGTCGCACACAACGTCGGAATTTCTCTACACTTCCATCGCGCGCCCCTTCTGGAAGACGCCCGAAGTGCGGATCGCCGCGTCGGTCTATGTGCTGCTTGCGCTGCTGGCGGCGCTGATCGCCACCAGCGTGTGGCGGAACGTGCTCCATTTCCGTCACGTCGCCCGCGACATCCGCCAAGGTCGGGGCCGCAATGCGACCTTCGCCTCGCGGAACGTGATGCCGGAACTCGCGAGCGTGGCGCGCGACTTCGACGGGCTGACGCGGGATCTGCGGACGGTGGCGCGCGACATCCGCCAGGCGGCCGAGGACAATTGGCATTCCTTCAAGGGGCCGGTCGCGACGATCGAGGCCTCGCTCGAGACCGCCCGGCGCGGCGTTTCGCCCAGCGACGAGCGCGCCAACCGTGCGATCACCTTGATGCAATCCTCGGTGCGACGCCTGAAGGCGCTGATTTCCGCGGCGCAGCGCCTCGACAACGCGACCGCCGATCTGATCGAAGCGCCGCGCCCGCGCATTGATCTCACCAACGTGGTCGCGAGCGTGCTCGTGCGCTATCGCGAGCTCATGGCCGAACGTGGCATCGGCGTCGTGCGCACGCTGCAGGAACGCGCTTTCGTCAACGCCGGCCAGGAGATCCTCGAGGAAGTTATCGAGAACATTCTCGACAACGCGATAAGCTTCTCGCCGCCCAACGCCACCATCACGGTCGTGCTCAACAAATCGGCGCAATCGATCGAGCTGCGGATCGACGATGAGGGGCCGGGCATCGAACCAAAGATCATCGACCGTATCTTCGATCGCTATTACTCGCTGCGGCCGAGCCCCGACCAGGAGCGCGGCGGCAAGAACAGCGGGCTTCTGCCGCATGCCGGCCTCGGCCTGTGGATCGTTCGCCGCAACATCGAGGCGCTGGGTGGCACCGTCGCCGCGACCAATCGCTCACCAACCGGGCTCAGCGTGCGGGTTCTCCTTCCGGCGAGCTGAACGGCAACGCGCCGGGCATCGTTTACAGCCGCCATCGAACATGATTTAAAGCACAAGACCGCGGCGCGGTGGCGCAACATCGCGCGCAAGCGGTTTTTTCGTTTTGGAGGGGGGCATGGGCGAATACGCGCTGGGTCAGTCGGTCTCTCGCTTCGAGGATTTGCGGCTGTTGCGCGGCGGCGGCCGCTATGTCGACGACATCGTCCTGCCGCGGATGGCCTGGGGCTGCGTTCTGCGCTCGCCCCACGCTCACGCGCGCATTCGCTCGATCGACACGGGGCGGGCCAAAGCGGCGCCCGGCGTGCTGGCCGTGCTGACCGGGGCCGATTGGCGCGCCTCGGGCTTCGGCGATCTGCCGGTGCCGCGTGGCCCGAAACGCCGCGACGGCTCGCCACTTTTCCGGCCGCCCTATCCGGCGTTGGTCTCGGATCGCGCGCGCTTCGTCGGCGATTATGTCGCCTTCGTCGTCGCCGAGACCCAGGCCCAGGCGCTCGACGCCGCCGAGCTGATCGCGGTCGATTACGAGCCTTTGCCCTCGATGTCCGATACGGGAGCGGCCGCGGCGCCGGGCGCGCCGCGCGTCTGGGAGGAGTGCGCCGACAATATCTGTTTCGTCCATCTGGGCGGCGACAAGGCCGCGACCGACGCGGCCTTCGCGCGCGCCGCGCATATCGTCAAGGAAAAGCTGGTCATCAATCGCGTTACTGCGGCAACGATGGAGCCGCGCGGCTGCATCGGCGACTACGATCCGGCGGATGAGCGCTATACGACCTATTCGACCTTGCAGCGCACGCATGTCTTTCGCGCCGAGTTGGCCCTGAGCGTGCTCAAACTGCCGGAAAGCCGCATCCGCGTGATTGCCGGCGACATCGGCGGCAGCTTCGGCATGAAATCCGCGGTCTACAACGAGGTCGCGCTGGTGCTACTGGCGTCGAAGCTGCTCCATCGCCCGGTCAAATGGGTCGGCACGCGGTCGGAATCCTTCCTTTCCGACGCGCAGGCCCGCGACAATGTCGTCGAGGCGGCGCTGGCGCTCGATCGCGACGGCCGCTTTCTCGGCCTGCGCGTCAAGACTGTGATCAATATCGGCGCCTATCTGCAATCGGGCGGGCACAGCTCGGTCGGCAATCTCGGCACCTTGGCGGGCGTCTACAACACGCCGGCGATCGACGTCGATCTCACCGCCGTTTTCACCCACACGAACCCAATTCGCGCCTATCGCGGCAACGGGCGGCCCGAAGCGGCCTATGTGATCGAGCGCATGGTCGATCTCGCCGCCGATCAGCTCGGCATCGCACCGCAAGAGCTGAGGCGCCGTAACATGATTTCGCCCGCGGCAATGCCGTTCAAGACGGCGCTCACCTTCACCTATGATTGCGGCGAGTTCGAAAAAGGCATGGACATGGCGCTGGCCGCGGCCGACCTCGACGGGTTCGAGGCGCGTCGCGCCGCGTCACGGCAACAAGGCAAGCTGCGTGGCATCGGCATCTCCAACAGCATCGAGCGCGCCGGCGCGCCGGGTTTCGAGGGTGCCGAGATCCGCTTCGATCGCTCGGGCGCGGCGACGATCTTCTCCGGCTCGATCACGCAGGGCCAAGGTCATGAGACGATCTACAAGCAGCTCGTCTGCGATCGGCTGGGTCTCGACCCCAAAGACGTGCGCTATGTCCAAGGCGATACGGACAAGGTTTTCTTCGGTGAAGGAACCGGCGGGTCGCGCTCGGCCACGATCGGCGGTTCCGCGCTGCTGCTGGCGACCGACTAAGTCGTGGCCAAGGCGCGGCAGATCGCGGCCAAGCTGCTCGCCGTCGAGGTCGAGAAGGTCAAGTTCGCGGAGGGCATCTTTTCCGCGCCCGGCACCAACCGTACCTTGACCGTGCCCGAGCTCGCGAAGGAATCGCTCAACCCCAAGGCGTTGCCCGAGGGCGCCGAGCCTGGCTTGGTCGCGACCGCGGTCTATAACGCGAAAGTCGAGAATTTTCCCAATGGCTGTCATGTCTGCGAGGTCGAGATCGATCCCGAAACCGGCCGCATCGAGGTCTTGCGCTACAGCGTCGTCGACGATGTCGGGACGGTGCTCAATCCGCTGTTGCTCGAAGGGCAGATTTGCGGCGGCATCGCCCAGGGGTTGGGTCAGGCCCTGCTCGAGAACATCGCTTTCGACGCGGAGAGCGGGCAGCTCCTGACCGGCTCGTTCATGGATTACACGATGCCACGCGCAGACGACGTCAGCGCCGTGACCTTGAAGAGCAATCCGGTGCCGACCGCGACCAACCCGCTGGGCGTCAAGGGCGCGGGCGAAGCCGGCTGCGTCGGCGCCCTCCCGGCCGTCGCCAACGCGGTGGTCGACGCGCTCTCGCCGTTGGGCGTTCGCCATGTTGAAATGCCGGCGACGCCCGAGCGCGTCTGGCGCGTGATCGAGCGGGCCAAGCGCGGCCGCGACTGATAATCATTCGAATCGGGCGTTCGTGAGGATTGGTGGCGCGCGCGCGACACGTTATTCTCCGACGCAACAGAAGGGAGCGTCGCCATGCCGCCTCAAGCGAGCACCGTCAAGATTCGGGATGTCAGCATCCGCGTCCATCGCGCGGGCAAGGGCGAGCCTGTGCTCTTTCTTCACGGTGCCGCCGGGTTCGCGCAATGGTTGCCTTTCTTCGACGCGCTCGCCGATGGCTACGAGCTGCTCGTGCCCGAGCATCCGGGCTTCGGCGCCTCCGACGATCCCGCCTTCATCCGCAATGTTCCCGACATGGCGATGTTCTATCTCGATCTTCTCGAGGCGATGGGGCTCGAGCGGGTGCATCTCGTCGGCCATTCGCTGGGTGGCTGGATTGCCGCGGAGATCCTGATCCGCGACCGCGCGCGCTTTAAAAGTCTCACCTTGCTGGCGCCCGCCGGCATCCGGATCGAGGGCGTGCCCGCGGGCGACACTTTCATCTGGGGCCACGAGGAAGCGATGCGCAATCTCTTCCACGATCAGCGTTTCGCCGAGACGCTCCTCGCGCTGAAGCCCACTGAGGAGCAGATGGATGTGCTGCTCAAGAACCGCTTCACCGCGACGAAGCTCGGCTGGCAGCCGCGCTGGTACGATCCCGATCTCGAGAAATGGCTGCACCGGATCAAGCTGCCGGCCCTGATCGTTTGGGGCGACGACGACAAGGTGATGCCGCCCGATTACGCGGCGCTATGGCGCGAGCGGCTGCCCGATGCGCGCCTCGTCATGGTTCAAGAATCGGGACATTTGCCGCATGTCGAGAAGGCGGATTTCGTCAGCCACCAGGTGCGTGAATTCCTGAAGGGAGCGGCGTAATGAAACTCATCTCCTTTCATCTCATGCCCTATCGGCCGCTCGATCTCGAGGCGGCGGCGAAATATCGCTCGAGCTGGGTCGTGCTGCCCAACAGCTTTTACGATCCGGTGAAGGGCGCCGAGGAATACGCCGCCTATATCGACTTTCTCGTCGATTGCGAGAGGCTGGGTTTCGACGGCATCGGCGTCAACGAGCATCACCAGAACGCCTATGGCATGATGCCGGCGCCCAATCTCATCGCCAGCGCGCTGATCCAGCGCACCAAGACCGTGAAGATCGCGATCCTCGGTCGTGCCCTGCCGATCGTCAGCAATCCGATCTTCATCGCCGAAGAATACGCGATGCTCGACAATCTCTCGAAGGGCCGCATCGTCTGCGGCTTCGTGCGCGGCATCGGCGCCGAATACCATTCGACTGGCATCAATCCCTATTTCTCGCATGAGCGCTTCCATGAGGCGCATGATCTCATCCTCAAGGCCTGGACGCAGCCAGGGCCCTTTTCCTTCGATGGGCGGCATTTCAGCCTGCGCTACGTCAATCTCTGGCCGCGTCCCTATCAGAGCCCTCATCCGCCGGTCTGGATTCCCTCGCAAGGCTCGACCGAGACGGTGGTCTGGGCGGCACATCCAGACCGCAAATATCCCTTCCTCGTGACCTTCTCCTCGACCGATCTGGTCATGCGCTATCTCAACACGTATCGCGATCAGGCGCGCCAGTACGGCTACGAGCCGGACGAAGGTCAATTCGGCTGGGCTTGTCCGATCTACGTCGCCGAGACCGACGAGCGTGCGCGTCAGGAGGCGGGGCGGGCGATCGAGACGCTCTTCAACAACTTCCTGCGCATGCCGCTCGAGATGCTGATCCCGCCGGGCTATACCTCGCAAACCTCGATGAAGAACTTCTTCAAGATGCGGACGGCGCTCGGCGCGCGCGGCTTCCAGAGCGCCGATTATCTCATCGACAGTGGCACCGCGCTCATCGGCAGCCCGAAGACCGTGCGCTCGAAGATCGAGCAGATGCGTGACAAGACGGGGCTCGGCATCCTCCTGCCGATGTTCCAGTTCGGCATCCTTCCCGACGATCTGGCGCGCCGCAGCATCGAGCTCTTCGCCGCAGAAATCATGCCGCATCTGAAGAAATAGGCGCGAGGGCTCGCCGCCGCGGCCCGAGGCCCGCTGACCCATCCCGGGGCCGCGGCTAGCGGGAAGATGGCGTTTTGCGATAAATTCGGCCTCGCGAAGCCGAGGAAGGGGAGAACGTCATGACCATCGAGCGAGCCGAAAGCGCCGATTCCGTCGCATCCGCGGCGGGGGCGGAAGGGGATGCAACCCCGGCGGAAGGGCGCGTGGCGCCGCTCAACCGGCCGGTTATCCTCTCTCACGGAACGATCACCTGCCGCAACCTCGCCGCGTCGCGCCGCTTCTACGAGGAGTTTCTCGGCCTCGATTGCGTGCAGCACGTGCCGCGCGGCCTGCTTTTGCGCAAGGGCGGCTATTGCGCCATCGTCTGCCTCGAGGTCGGCGATCATGTGCGGCCGGTCGATCGTCAGCACCATTGGGGCATCGATCTAGGCTCGCGCGAGGACGTCGATCGCGCCCTTGCGCTGGCGCATGAGCTGAAGGATCGCTACGGCATCCATCAGATCTCGCGCATCACCGATCATCACGGCGGCTATTCGTTCTATTTCCGCGATCTCGACGAGAACTATTGGGAGTTCCAATATGTCGGCCGGGGTCAGGATTGCGGCGAAGGCCATTACGACGAATATTTCGCGCGAGGCGACGTCGGTCCGCGCTGATCCCGCCGCACGCCAATGAGCCGCAACGACGCCGGGGCGCCGATCCTCATCCTCGGCGGTAGCCTCGGCAGGCAGTCCGCCACCACGGTCCTGGCGCGTCACATCGCCGATCTCTTTGCCGCGCGCGGCGTCGCCCATGAGCTCTTGGGCGCCGAGGCCTTCGATCTGCCGCTCTATAATCCGGACCTTCATGACGAGCGCGCGCCCGAGGCGGATGCTCTCATCGCCGCGTTCCGTCGCGCGCGAGCGTTCGTCTGGTGCAGCCCTGCCTATCACCGCTCGATCAGCGGCAGCTTCAAGAACGCGCTCGATTTCCTCGAATTGATGAAGCATGACGATCCGCCCTATCTCGGCGGCAGGCTGGTGGGGCTCGTCTCCGCCTCAAGCGGTCCGATCGCGGCGATCTCGGCTATCACCGCCATGGAGGCGATCGCCCACGCGCTGCGCGGCTATGTCGTGCCTGCGACGGCGCCGATCGGGCCGACCGCGCGTGCGGTCGACGTCGTGACGGGCCGGGTCACCGAAGCGCGTGCCGCGCTGAAGCTTACGCAGCTGGTCGACGAAATGTGCGAGGCTCTGGGCACCGTGCGATAGGTGCGTTGCCGGCGGCCCGTGGGCTATGCTCCGCGAGCGATGACGGCAAGGGCGGATCAAGAAATCTCCGGCTCCCACGCGGCTGGATCCATTGCGACGCCAATTCTGATCGTCGGCGGCGGGCCGGTCGGCATGGCTCTCGCGATGGATCTCGATGCGCTTGGGGTGCGGTCGGTGATCGCCAACAGCGATCCCGGGCCGCGCTGGCACCCCAAGGGCAGCACGCACAATGCGCGCACCATGGAGCATTACCGCCGTCTCGGCCTCGCCCAAGCGATCCGGCGTCTCGGCTTGCCGGCGGATTATCCGACCGATGTCGGCTATTTCACGCGCTTTACCCGCTGGGAGATCGCGCGGCTAGGAATGCCGTCCGAAGGCGCGAAGCAAGCGGCGCTCCTGGAGGCGGAGCCGACCGATCAAGTACCGGAGCCGATCTTTCGCTGCAATCAGATGTATGTGGAGCGGCTGCTCTTCGAACATCTGCAGCGGCTTCCCCTCGTCGATTGCCGTTTCGGTTGGAGCTGCGTCGAGTGGCACGACAATAGCGACCACGTTACGGCGGTGCTCGAAGAGGCGGAATCGGGCCGGCGCCTCGCGGTCGCGTGCGATTATCTTATCGGCTGCGATGGCGGGCAAAGCGCGACGCGGCGCCAGCTCGGCATCCGCTATAGCGGCGAGGGGCCAGGTGGCAGCGATGCCTATCTCGATGGCCCGATGGTCGCCACATATCTGCGCGTTCCCCATTTCTATCGCGCGGTGACGGCGCCGCGCTGCTGGCAATATCGCGCGGTCAATCGCGAGGTGCACAGCAACACGGTCGCGCTTAACGGGATCGACGAGTTCATCTTCAACACGCGCCTCAAATCGGCGGAAGTAAAGCCCGACAGCGCGCGGATCACCCGGACCTTCCTCGCTTCCGTCGGCGCCGCGCTCGATGTCGAGGTGATCGGTCATTCGACCTGGGTCGCGGGCCGCGCCCTGGTGGCGGAGAAATTCGGCCTCGGCCGCGTTCTTCTCGCCGGCGATGCGACGCATCTGTTCACGCCCGCCGGCGGCTTCGGCATGAATACGGGCATCGACGACGTCGCCAATCTCGGCTGGAAGCTTGCCGCGATGGTACAGGGCTGGGGTGGCGGCGCGCTGCTCGAAACCTACGAGGCCGAGCGCCGACCGATTGCGCTGCGCAATACGCGCGCCGCGCGTCGCCTTGGCGTGAGCGTGAGCGAAGTTCCAATCGGCACGGCGATCGAAGCGGATTCTTCCGAGGGCGCCGTCGCACGTGCCGAGACCGGCGCCTATCTCGCGAACTTCCAGCCGGAATTCGATTCGCTCGGCGTTCAGCTCGGCGCACGCTATGACGGATCGCCGATCATCGCCGGCGACGGCTCGAGCCCGCCGCCTGACGATCCCGATCGCTATGTGCCGAGCGCCTGTCCGGGCGGCCGTGCGCCGCATCTTTGGCTCGGCGAAGGCGTGTCACTCTTCGATCGCTTCGGTCCGGGCTTCACGCTGCTCGATCTGAGCCGCGGCACGGCGGAGATTCGGGGGTTCGCGCAGGCGGCGGCTGCGCGCGGCGTGCCGCTTCGCATTCTCGCTGTGGAGCAGCCGGAAGCACGCGAGCTTTATGAACGCAATCTCGTCTTGATCCGGCCCGACCAGCATGTCGCCTGGCGCGGTGATCGCGCGCCGGGCGATTGCCGGGCGCTGCTCGCGCGCGTCACCGGTGGCTAATCGCGCGTGCCGCCACCGAGGTCGCGCGCCTCTCCCTTACACATTAGAATGCGAGCCTCGGTTGATACGACGATGCCGCGATGTTCGTAACCATCCCCCTTTATGACGATACGCCGCGGCGGCGCATCCCGCTCGCGACCTACGGTCTTATCGGTGCTTGCGGACTGGTCTTCCTGTGGCAGATCGGGTTGAGCCCCTCAGTCCGCGATCACGTTGCACTCAGCCTCGGCTTGGTCCCGGCGGTACTGTTCCACCACGCGGTGCTGTCGCCTGAGCTTCGCCTCGTGCCGCCCTGGGCGACGATCTTCACTAGCATGTTCCTCCATGGTGGCTGGCTCCATCTCGGCGGCAACATGCTCTATCTCTGGATCTTCGGTAAAGGCGTCGAGACGGCCTTGGGCATGCCGCGCTACCTCGTACTCTATTTCGTCTGCGGCGCGATCGCGGCGTTGACCCAAGCCGGCATGTCGCCGACCTCGCATGTGCCGATGATCGGCGCGAGCGGTGCGATCGCGGGCGTACTCGGCGCCTATCTTGTGCTCTATCCGCGCAGCAATGTCGTGGTCTTCGTTTGGATCATCATCCTGGTCCGGCTGGTGACGGTGCCCGCGGTCATCCTGCTCGGCATTTGGTTCCTGTTGCAGTTGATGAGCGCCGGCGCCGCATCGGCGGGCGAGGCGGGTGTTGCGTTCTGGGCGCATGTCGGCGGCTTTCTCGCTGGTATCGCGCTGGTGCTGGTCTTGCGGCGCCCCGGCACCGCGATGTGGCAGAAGCGGCGCAGCCGGTCCTTTCAGATCGGCCGGCCGCGCGACCTCCGTTCAGGCTTCGGCCGCGGATCGGTGCCGAGCGCGGGCCGCCGGCGCGGGGGCCGGCAAGCGGGACCCTGGGGCTGAGCGTCCCCCCTCGACGCAGCAGATACCCATTTCCGGCCTCCTCGACATTGGGTTGACAGGCCCCGCCGAGGCAGACGAGTATCGATCAATCATAAGAACTACGTGGCGTCTCACGCCGCGCCGGAAAAATCGGCCTTAAGGGAGGTGGTCCATCATGTATGCATCTCGACTTTTGCTGTCATCGCTTGTCGCCGGGAGTCTGGCGTTGCCGGCGCTCGCGGGCTCGGCGTCGGCCGACACGAAGATCAACGTCGGCATGGTGATCGGCGGGAACGGCTTCCACGTTCCGACCTACATCGCGATGGATCACGGCTTCTTCAAGAAAGAGGGGCTCGACGCGCATTGGATCCAGCTGACGGGCTCGGGGCTGGTCAAGGCCGGGCTCACCGGCGCGGCCGATTTCGTGCCGATCCCGTCGGGCGGCGCGGGCGCCGCTTTGTCCGGCGCTAAGATCGTCTATGTCGTCGGCGAATCGCTCAAATCGCAATGGGAGATCGTCGTTCCGAAATCCATCACCAAGGTGGCGGATCTGAAGGGCAAGACCCTGGGCTACGGCCAGGAAGGCGGCGCCAATTACGATGAGGGTGCGGCCACGCTGTCGCGCTTCTTCCACATGGATCCGGGCAAGGACTACAAGGTGATCTCGTTCCAGAGCGAGACCGGCGAGATTGCCGCCTTGATCAACGGCGATGTTCAGGGCGTGCTGGTCTCGGTGCCGCATGCGGCAGTCGCAGTGGCCGCCGGCTACAAGGTCCTGCTGCGCACCGGCGATTACCTGCCGCGCGTCGGCGGCACGATCTGGACCCCGCAAGCTTT
>JBJKPV010000320.1:0-8593 GCA_046706015.1 Allostellaceae bacterium
AATTTCAGCGGATTTGGGGAATCGCCGACGTGGCGGCGAAGCGTTCCTTCGCGTTCGTCGCCAGCGTCGTTCATCCCGACGATCGCGGAGCCTTCATCGCCGGCCGGCGCGCCGCCATCGAGGGCAAGAGCGCGCCGCAGGCCGACTTTCGAATTACCTGGCCGGACGGAACCGAACGGATCTTGCACAACGAGTACCGTGTGGATTTCGACGAGGCAGGAAAGCCCATTCGTCTGCGCGGCACCGTTCAAGATGTCACCGGGCGCAAGAGGGCCGAAATCGAGATTCAGCGCAGCCGCGAGAATCTCGCATACGCGCAGCGCGTTGCCGGCCTGGGTAGCTTCGACCACGACCTGGTGACGGGGCACGCCGAATGGTCGGACGAGCTCTACCACCTCTACGGGCTCGATCCCGAAAAGCGCGGCGGCAGCGTTGACGTCGTGACGCCGCTCGTTCACCCCGAGGATCGCGCCAGATATCTTGCGGTGAGAACTCAGGCCGCCAAAGGCATACGGTCTTCCTCGGTCGATTTTCGCGTGACCCTTTCGGATGGGCGCGAGCGAGTTTTCCATCGCGAATGCGACGTCACGTTCGATGCGTCGGGCAAGCCGATCCGGATCTTCGGCACGGTTCAAGACATCACCGCCCGCAAGCTGATCGAGGTCAAGCTGCTGCGCAGCCGAGAGAATCTCGCGCGCGCGCAGCGTCTCGCCGCGATCGGCAGCTTCAGCCGCGACCTTGTGACCGGCGAGGTGGAATTCTCCGACGAATTCTATCGCATTCACGGCCTTGAGCCCGGCCGGGCCGCCCCGCCACATGGCGCGGTCGACTTCCTCCGCAACCTCGTCCATCCCGAGGATCGGGAGAGGGTCGCTGCGTTCCGCCGTACGTCGGAAGCCGGTCAGCCGACCCCGCCGATCGACTACCGGATCATCCGGCCTGACGGCGTCGAACGGGTGCTCCATCGCGAAAGCGACGCGCTATTCGACGAGGCGGGAAAGCCGATCTGCCTCTTCGGCACGCTGCAAGACATCACGGAGCGTAAGCAGATCGAGACTGAGCTACGGCGCAGCCAAGAAAATTTGGCGCGCGCCCATCGCGTCGCGGGCATCGGCAGCTTCGAGCGCGATCTCGTCACCGGCAAGCTCGAATGGTCTGACGAGTTCCTGCGCATCTGGGGTGTCGAGCGGCGGCCTTCGCACGGCACTGCCGAGCTGCTCCTCTCTCTCGTTCACCCTGAGGACCGAAAAAAATTCGTTGCCGGCCGCGATGCCGCGCTCGATCGCAAGTCGAACACGCCGCAGGATTTTCGCATCATTCGTCCCGACGGGGATGAGCGCACGCTCCACCGCGAATACGGCGTCATGTTCGACGGCAGCGGCAAGCCAGTGCGGATGTTCGGCACGGTGCAGGATATCACCGAGCGCAGGAAGGCCGAAATCGAAATTCAGCGCAGCCGCGAGAATTTGGCGCGGGCGCAGCGGATCGCGTCGATCGGCAGCTTCGAGCGCGATTTCGTCACCGGCAAGATCGAGTGGTCGTACGAGATGTACCTCATCCTCGGCATCGAGAGGGGCGGCGCCAGGCCCGGCGACGAAGTCTTGATGCAAATAATTCATCGCGACGACCGGGAAAAATTCCTCGCCTATCGCCTCGAAGAGCTCAGGGGCCAGCCGGCTGCGCCGCTCGAATATCGTGTCATTCGCGGCGACGGTGTGGAGCGCATCCTTCGGCGCGAAAGTATCGTCGTCTTCGGCGAAGACAAGCACCCCGTCGGTCTCTACGGCACGTTGCAAGACATCACCGCGCAGCGCGTCGCCGAGCGCCGCGAGCGCGAGCTCGAAAGGCAGCTCCTCCATTCGCACAAGCTCGAGGCTCTTGGCACCTTGGCGAGCGGCATCGCCCACGATCTCAACAACACGCTGGTGCCCATCATGGCCCTGAGCAAGCTCACGGCCCGCCGTTTCGAGAAGGGAAGCCAGGTGCGTGCCAATCTCGAGACGATCTACGAGGCGAGCGAGAAAGCGCGCGATCTGGTCAAGCGCGTCGTGGCTTTTACGCGCAAGGAAGTGTCGGAGAAAGTCGACACCAATATCGATGAAGTCGTCATCGAGGCGTTGAAGCTGTTGCGCGCGACCATTCCGTCATCGATCGCGCTGGACGTCCATCTCTCGCCGGTGCCCTCGATCCCGGCGGATGCCTCGCAAATTCATCAAGCCGTGACCAATCTCGTCACCAACGCGTTTCATGCGATCGGCGGTGAGATCGGCACGATTGGCGTTTCGCTCGATGTCGTCTCTGCCGAGAGCGGTCGCTCGGAGATTTGCTTGTCGGTGAGCGACACGGGCGCCGGTATGGACGAGGCGACGCAGCAGCGGATCTTCGAGCCGTTCTTCACCACCAAGCCGGTCGGCCAGGGCACCGGACTCGGCCTCTCGATTGTCCACGGCATCGTCGCCGCCCATGGCGGCCGCATCGAGGTGAAGAGCGCGCCTGGCAAGGGCACACGCTTCGATCTCTATTTTCCTGTCCCGGCCGGGGAGGCGGTCACATCTTCACGCCCGGCCGCTTGAAATTGCGGTCGTGGTGGCCTTTGCCGGTCTGGTCGCCGACCCCGTAAAGCCAATCATAGCCGCCCTTGGGATTGGTCAGGATCTCCCAGCAATTGTCGTCGGCGTCCCAGAAATAGAAGCTGTAGGTTCCGTGCTGCAGCACCGGCTGGGTGATCTTGTGGATCTTCCATTTCTCCTCCTCGGCAACGACGACGCGATGCGCTGCGTCGACCTCTTCCTGCGTTTCGACGTCGAGGCCGTTGTGATTGAGGAGCCCCATCTCGGTCGGGCGCTTGGTATAAACGACGGCGATGCAGTGCTTGCCGCCGAGGCGGACCATGAGCGAGATCTTGCTCGTCTGCACCACGTCGAGGCCGAGGAACTCTTCATAGAATTTGCGCGAGAAGTCGAGGTCGCACGATTCGAGCGTGCCGTGCGACAGGAAATTGAGCTTCAGCGCCGGCTCCGGCTTCGCTTCTGGCGTCGTCGTGGTGGCGGTTTCACTGGCGTCGGGCATGGCATCCTCCTCGCTTCAGGTTCTATTCGGCCGCCTGTGCGGCCGCGTGTTTTTGCAGGCGCGGCATCACTTCTTCGGCGAGGCGGCGCATCGAATCGCGCTCCCAGGCCTCGTTGGGTCCACTCCAATCGACTCCGGTCGTCAGCAGCGCGCCGAACGGGCCGATCTCCTCGCGGAGCGCGACCAGCCGGTCGAGCACGGTGCGTGGTGAGCCGAAGATGACACGGGAATCAATGATCTTCGCGACCGTTACAGCCTCGTCGGGCATGTCGGGGCTGGGCTTCAGCGCGACCAGCCGCCCGAGCCCGCGCAGGATCTCGCTCATATAGCCGAAATAATAGCGATAGGCGGATTGCTCGTGCATCACGCGCTCGCGCGCTTCGGCGTCGCTCGGCGCGACGAGGATACAGCGCACGACGCGCCAGGAGGCGCCGTCCGGCTCGCGCCCCGCCTCGCTCGCGCCTTGGCACAGCATGTCCCAATGCGTGCGCAAGCCATTAGCGGTCAGGAACGCACTCGAGATCGGTCCCCAGCCGCGCTGCCCGGCGACGCGCACGGTCTGCGATTGCGGGCTTGCTGCGGTGACGCAGATTGGCGGGCGCGGGCGCTGATAGGGCTTCGGCATCACGCCGAGGCCCAGTCGCTCATTGACGGAATCGGCAATGCGCGCGGTCCAGAATTCGCCTTTCAGGTCATAGGGCGGGTCCTGCGACCAGATCTGCTCGATCATATCGATCGATTCGAGCAGCATGCGGTTGCGCAAACGGGGATCGCTGTTTCCCAGGAGCTCGAAATCCGAGACGAGGCTGCCGGTGCCGATGCCCAGGATGAATCGCCCGCGACTCAGATGATCGAATTGCGCCGCCTCGCCGGCGATGATCGCCGGATGGCGGTTGGGGAGCGAGAGAACGCCGGTGCCGAAGACGAGACGCTGCGTGCGCGGCACAAGGCTCGCCATCACCATCAGCGGCGAGGGATAGGGCTCGGTCGAGGCCGAGTAGTGCTCGCCCAGGAACATCTCGTCGAAGCCGAGCCGGTCGGCCAGGATCGATTTCTCGATATCCTCGGCCAAGGTCTCGTGCATTGCCCGGTTCGGCGGATGAACCGGCATCATGAAGAGGCCCAGACGCATCCTTCCCTCGACGCTTTATCCGCCCATGCTAATGCGCTGGGTCGTTTTCCGCCAGCACCCGTCCTGCGAGATAAAGAGATCCACAAATCAAGATACGCGTGTTGGGCCGCGCCACCGCATCGATCGCCGCAGCGATTGTGGGGTGCGCGCTGGCCGGGATCCCGGCCGCGTGCGCTGCGTCGGCCGCTTCCTCGGCCGAAAAACTGTTGGCCTCGCCGGGAATGGCGATGGCAGCGAACGCGGCGACATGAGGCGCCAGGGGCGCGAGAAAGGCTTTGGCGTCGTGGGTCTTCAGCATACCGAAGACGAGGCTCAGCTTCCGGTCGTGCCATCCGGCCGCCACCGCGCCGAGCGCCGCGCCGCCCGCTTCGTTATGCCCGCCATCGAGCCACAGCTCCGCGCCTTCGGGCATCAGCGCCGCCAGCGTGCCGGAAGTGAGACGCTGCAGGCGCGCCTTCCATTCGACCGCGCGCATGCCGCGCGCCAGATCGCTCGTCACGGCCGAGAAGCCCGGCAACCAATCGAGGCAAGCGAGCGCCGCGCCGGCATTGTCGTATTGATGAGGGCCTACCAGGCCCGGCGGCGGCAGATCGAAGGCGGCGCGGCCGCGATAGGCAAGCCAGCCATCCGCGCGCGGCTCGGCTTCCCACTCGATGCCCTGGCGATAGAGCGGCGCGTCCTGCGCCTGCGCCCGCGCTTCGATCACGGCGGCGGCCTCGGCGCCTTGGCGCGTGACGATCACCGGCGCCTTCGGCTTGATGATGCCCGCTTTCTCGAAGGCGATCTTGCCGATCGTGTCGCCGAGGAAATGCTGGTGATCGAGCGAGACCGGCGTGATCGCCGCCACGGCCGGATGATCGATCACGTTGGTTGCGTCGAACCGCCCGCCCAGACCCACTTCGAGCAGGGTGAAATCCGCGGGCACGCGCGAGAAGGCGAGTAGCGCCGCGGCGGTGGTGATCTCGAAAAAGGTGATCGGCTCGCCGCGATTGGCGCGCTCGCATTCCTCGAGCAGCGCGCTCAGCGCGTCCTCCTCGATCAGGGCGCCGGCGAGACGGATGCGCTCGGCGAAGCGCACCAGATGCGGCGAGGTATAGACATGAACGCGCTTGCCGGAGGCTTCGAGGCAGGCGCGCAGGAACGCGACCGTAGAACCCTTACCGTTGGTGCCGGCGACGTGGATCACCGCCGGAAGATGCTTATGCGGATCGCCGAGCGCGGCGAGCAAACGCTCGACCCGGTCAAGGCTCAGATCGATCAGCTTCGGGTGAAGCGTGAGCAGCCGGGCGAGGATCGCGTCGCTGTTCAGGGCGAGGTTCCGCTCTTGCTCGGCGCCGCCAGCGCCATGCCCGAAGGCGGCGCGGGGCTCATGATCATGCGGATCAGTCGGGCCAAGGTCGCGCGCAGCTCTTTGCGCGGCACGACCAGATCGACCATCCCGTGCTCGAGCAAATATTCGGCGCGCTGAAAGCCTTCGGGCAGCTTCTCGCGAATGGTCTCTTCGATCACGCGCGCGCCGGCAAAGCCGATTACCGCGCCGGGCTCGGCCAAGGTGATGTCGCCGAGCATGGCAAAAGAGGCCGACACGCCGCCGGTCGTCGGATCGGTGAGGATGACGAAATAGGGCAGCTCCGCTTCCTTGACCATCTCGACGGCCAAAGTGGTGCGCGGCATCTGCATCAGCGAGAGAATGCCTTCCTGCATGCGCGCACCGCCCGAGGCCGGAACGACCACCAGCGCCGCCTGCTGCAAGACCGCAAGGCGTGCCGCCGCCAGGAGTGCTTCGCCGACCGCCAGGCCCATCGATCCGCCCATGAAGAAGAAATCGAAGCACGCGACCACGGCCGGCAGTCCGCCGATCGTGCCATGCGCTACGAGCATCGCGTCGCGATTGCCGCCGACTTTGGTCTGTGCGTCCTTGAGACGCTCGCTATAGCGCTTCAGATCGCGAAAACGCAGCGGATCGACGATCGGCTTGGGCAGCTCGATCGTGGTGAATTCGCCGTCATCAAACAGCATGGCGAGGCGCTGCTCGGGCTCCATGCGCAGATGCGCCGAACAATTACTGCAGACTTGAAGATTGGCTTCGAGATCGCGGCTGAACAGCATCTGCCCGCAATTGGCGCATTTCTGCCAAAGATTTTCCGGCATCTCCTTCTTGGCGACGACGGCGCGGATCTTCGGGAGAACGAAATTTGTGAGCCAGTTCACGACGCGCTTCGTCCTTGCCGCGCCTGGCGCACCGCTTGGGCGAGCGCGCGCACTTCGCCGAGCACCGAATCGACGAGCTCGGGCGTTGCTTTGCCCGCGCCGTCGAGCGATGCGGCGACGCGGTCGACTAGCGCCGAGCCGATCACGGCGGCGTCGGCGACGCGCGCGACCTCTTGCGCTTGTGTCGGGGTCCGAATGCCGAAGCCGACCGCGACCGGCAGGGTCGTATGACGCTTTAGCCGCTCGACTGCGGCGATGATGCCCGCGCTCGCGGCGGATTTGGTGCCGGTGACGCCGGCGACCGAGACGTAGTAGATGAAGCCGCTGGTATTGGCGAGGACCTTGGGCAGGCGCTTGTCGTCGGTGGTGGGCGTGGCGAGCCGGATGAAATCGAGCCCCGCCGCGCGCGCCGGCAGGCACAGCTCTTCGTCATGCTCGGGCGGCAGATCGACCACGATCAGCCCGTCGACACCGGCCTTCTTCGCGTCATCGAGAAAGCGCGGAACGCCGTAACGATAGATCGGGTTGTAATAGCCCATCAGCACGATCGGCGTTACCTGATCGCGCGCGCGGAAATCTTTCACCGTCGAGAGAACCTTCGCCAGGGTCGTGCCGGCCTTCAAGGCGCGCAAGCCTGCCGCCTGGATCGTCGGGCCGTCCGCCATCGGATCGGAGAAGGGCACGCCGACCTCGATCAGATCGGCGCCCGCCTCGGGCAAGCCGGCGAGGATGCGGGAAAAGCTCCGTGTGTCGGGGTCGCCGCCGGTGAGATAGGTGACGAGCCCGGCGCGGCCCTCGCGGCGCAGCGCGGCGAAGCGCTCCTCAATGCGGCTCACAGCTTGATCCCTTGCAGCGCCGCCACGGTGTTGATGTCTTTGTCACCGCGTCCCGACAGATTGACGACGATGAGATGGTCGGGTGCCAAGTCCGGCGCGATCTTCTGCACATGCGCCAGCGCATGCGCCGATTCGAGCGCCGGGATGATGCCTTCGAGCCGGGTCAGCAGCGTGAAAGCCTCAAGCGCCTCGTCGTCGGTGATCGCGACGTAATCGACGCGCTTGCGGTCATAGAGCGAGGCGTGCTCGGGGCCGATTCCGGGATAGTCGAGCCCGGCCGAGATCGAATGCGCGTCGATGATCTGTCCGTCCTCGGTCTGCAGGAGATAGGTGCGGTTGCCGTGCAGCACGCCGGGCGTGCCGCCATTGAGCGATGCCGCGTGCTTGCCGGTCTCGATGCCGAGGCCCGCGGCCTCGACCCCGATCATCTTGACCGAAGGATCGTCGAGGAACGGATGAAAGAGCCCCATCGCGTTGGAGCCGCCGCCGATGCAGGCGACCAGCGTGTCGGGAAGCCTGCCTTCCGCGCGCTGCATCTGTCGGCGCACCTCCTCGCCGATGACGTTCTGGAAATCGCGCACCATCGACGGATAGGGATGCGGCCCGGCCACCGTGCCGATGAGGTAATAGGTGTCCTCGACATTGGCGACCCAGTCGCGCAGCGCCTCGTTCATCGCGTCCTTCAAGGTCGCGGTGCCCGAGGTCACGGATCGAACCTCGGCGCCCAGAAGCTTCATGCGGAAGACGTTGGGCTTTTGCCGCTCGATGTCGGTCGCGCCCATATAGACGACGCAAGGCAGGTCGAAGAGCGCGCAAACCGTGGCGGTGGCGACGCCATGCTGGCCGGCGCCGGTCTCGGCGATGATGCGGCGCTTTCCCATGCGCCGCGCCAGCAGGATCTGCCCGATCGTGTTGTTGATCTTGTGCGCGCCGGTGTGGTTCAGGTCCTCGCGCTTCAAATAGATCTTGGCGCCGCCGCAATGTCGGGTCAGGCGCTCGGCGAAATAGAGCGGCGAGGGCCGGCCGACATAATGCTCGAAGTAATAGCCCATCTCCTTGGCGAACTCGGGATCGCGCTTGGCCGCGTCATAGGCGCGCTCGACCTCGAGGATCAGCGGCATCAAGGTCTCGGCGACGAAGCGGCCGCCGTAGAGGCCGAAAAGCCCGCGCTCGTCGGGGCCGGCGCGATAGGTGTTGGGCGTGGGCATGAGCGGGGTTCTACAGGGAAAGGCCGCCGCGCTCAAACGCCGGGTGCAAGCGCCTTGGCCCGCGCCAGGAAGGCGCGGATCTTCGCCGCATCCTTGACGCCCGGGCGGCTTTCGACGCCCGAGGATACGTCGAGCAC